>NZ_KE992779.1:26573-26995 GCF_000466465.2 Clostridium sp. KLE 1755 | reverse complement strand
GAGGTCTTTGCGACCTCGTGGATTGAAATGGCAAATAACAGTCAGTTTGACATCGTGTCATTGTCGAGGTCTTTGCGACCTCGTGGATTGAAATGTTCAGGCGGTACCATATGTCCGGCTGAATATCGTCGAGGTCTTTGCGACCTCGTGGATTGAAATGTGGAAAATGCAGTATAATTGGCTTCCGGAACGGTCGAGGTCTTTGCGACCTCGTGGATTGAAATTTCGTCAAACCGTCGCTTATGCAAATGCACAGCAGCGTCGAGGTCTTTGCGACCTCGTGGATTGAAATGCCTGAAATTGTTCCTGAAACTGTTCCTGAAATTGGTCGAGGTCTTTGCGACCTCGTGGATTGAAATATCAATAATCCCTTCAATCTCACCCATGGGAAGCGGTCGAGGTCTTTGCGACCTCGTGGATTG
>NZ_KE992779.1:26055-26473 GCF_000466465.2 Clostridium sp. KLE 1755 | reverse complement strand
AGGTCTTTGCGACCTCGTGGATTGAAATATTGCAAATAAAAGTAATGCTTTCCCCAATTTGTGTCGAGGTCTTTGCGACCTCGTGGATTGAAATGATAAATCACCAGTAAGATGTGCAAGTTCTGGACGTCGAGGTCTTTGCGACCTCGTGGATTGAAATATAGCTTAGGTATCTGGATGATTTCAGATAGAGGTCGAGGTCTTTGCGACCTCGTGGATTGAAATTTATATGGCGTTATACGCTTTAAATGAATGCATGTCGAGGTCTTTGCGACCTCGTGGATTGAAATTCTTAGCTCTTTTCTTTTCATTGCGTTTTACCTTGTCGAGGTCTTTGCGACCTCGTGGATTGAAATTCCGGCTTCGCCTTTGTTGTAGGCTCCAGTATAACGTCGAGGTCTTTGCGACCTCGTGGATT
>NZ_KE992779.1:25734-25955 GCF_000466465.2 Clostridium sp. KLE 1755 | reverse complement strand
GGTCTTTGCGACCTCGTGGATTGAAATATATACATCAAGCGCATGCATTGCATATTCAGTTGTCGAGGTCTTTGCGACCTCGTGGATTGAAATTTTTCTCGGCGTGGAATTGTGACACAGGATTATAGTCGAGGTCTTTGCGACCTCGTGGATTGAAATTGCAATCAATCGTGATTGCAATAATTGGTGGGCTTGTCGAGGTCTTTGCGACCTCGTGGATT
>NZ_KE992779.1:22844-25634 GCF_000466465.2 Clostridium sp. KLE 1755 | reverse complement strand
GAGGTCTTTGCGACCTCGTGGATTGAAATCCTCCATCCGACTCTTCGTCTCTCATAAATTCAGTCGAGGTTTGCGTGACCTCGTTGATTGTAAGTTTGGAGAAAGATGGTCAGTGTTCATTCCATATCAAGAATTGAATTCCCAATTCAGGTAAGAATAATTTCATCAGGAAAATCGTAGCCGGCAAATAAGAAGCCTTTAACACCTCTTACATGAAATCAGATAACAATAATAATCAAAAGAACTGGAGAAATCATTATGTGGACATGCCCCAAATGTGGACGAACATTTAAAAACCAGAATCAGGATCATTTTTGTGGAAAGGCACCGGAAACAATTGATGCTTACATTTTAGAACAACCGGAAGATATACAAAAATATTTGTACCAAATGCATGGAATACTTCAGGCAGCATTACCGGATGCACAAGAGCGTATTTCATGGAGCATGCCTACTTACTGGAATCAGCATAATATTGTTCATTTTGCAGGATTTAAGAAACATATTGGTTTTTATCCCGGGCCACAGGCGATCGAGATGTTTGAAGAACGTCTGAAAGAATATAAAACCAGTAAAGGTGCGATCCAGTTTCCTTACAATAAGCCGCTTCCTGCAGAACTTATTACTGAGATTGCAAAATGGTGTAATGACACAGGAAATCATGCCTGAAAATAATGCAAATTGTTTGATTATGACAGCATCTGCACTGAATTTTGTCGCCCTGTTTCTTGTATGGGTTTATGCAAAGGGATTCATGCGAATCAGTCTTTGATTTTTTGCAGCGCATTGTGCTTGCCTTTATTTTAGCAGGTCATTATTTTAGCTGTTGAAAATGATGGTAATGTTTTATAATAGGTATAATCTTTTTTTAAGACTGTCTGAGAGAAAACGGAATGGAGAATTATAGGTTTGAATATTTATTTGCTGAGACATGGTGAAACAGATTGGAATTTGGAAGGAAGACTGCAAGGGCATGAAGATATTGGGATGAACCAAAACGGAATTAACCAGATTGAAAAGGCTGCGGAAGTATTAGCCGGCTGCATGCAGAATGTTGATGTTATTATATCCAGTCCCTTATCAAGAGCACGGAAGAGCGCTGAAATTGTTGCAGGCAGGCTGGATTATAAGAAAGAAGATATTGTAACCGAGCCCTTATTCATAGAAAGAGGTTTTGGATTGGGTGAAGGTTTGGATTATGAGGAGAGAAAGAAAAGATTTACTGATGATATATATCCGGGAATGGAGCCGTTGGAAGAGCTTATTGGACGTGCTGGACTGGCATTTCATAATATTTTGAAAAAATATAATGCTCAAAATGTAATTATTGCGGCGCACGGAGCTATATTAAAGGCTGTGTTGACGGCTGTAACAGAAGGTAAGATTGCATATGAAGGAGACAGGGTAAAAATTGAACCGGGCAGTGTTCATTTAATAAGAGATGAAAAGGGGAAGGCTGCACTGTTTCAATGGAATAAAGATATAATGGGCTTTAAAGAGATTGTGTATTAGAGAGCATGGTAAAAAGTATGTTGTTTAAGCTGGTGCTTTTTGTGTGTTAGAAATAATGATAATCTATAGGGGATATCAGAGGCGTTATGATATTGTATCATGCCAGTAAAGAAATTGTTAAATTTCCGGAGATAAGGAAAACTAAATATACAAAAGATTTTTCATGGTAATTCTATTACAAATAAAATAGAACAAGCTGTACGCTGGGCAAATCGAGGTGAAGGTAGTCCTGTTATAAACTCATATATTTATACTCCGGATAATACCTTGCCAGTTTTAAAATTTGAAAGTATGACAGACGAGTGGCTTGATTTTATTGCTGCATGCAGAAAGGGAGAAATGCATCGTTACGATATTGTTGAAGGGCCGATGGCAAATGATACGATTTGGAATTAAGTGAACGATTTTTTGTCGGGAACAATCAGTAGAAAACAATTTTGGGTTTAGCGGAGTTTAAGTATCCGACACATCAAATTAGTTTCCATACTTTAGCGGGATTGAATTATTTGACATTTCAGGGGAGTGAAATAGTATATGACGAATAAAGAAAAAAATGATTTTTTTATGTATGTTCTCTTATTGAATATATAGCGAGGTAAATCATTGTCTTATTTTTGAACAGGTTAGTGATGAAGTGATAGAAACATATAAAATACCACAAGGTAATTTTGATACAATTACTGATTGTAAATATGTTATTCCTGGGTTTATGTATATAGGAAAGTTATATTGTATTATGATTCAGGATTGTGCAGAACCAGGGAAGGAAATTTCTGAATTAATTAAAATCTTTAATTTTTTCATAAGTGATGAAATAACAAATTTTAAAACAAGAGTATATTATCAGAATCCGGATTATTTGGAATGCTCTTGTAGAGAAGGATATTTATTGGAATGAAAAGAATGCGTTTTATTGTTATATATAAATTTTACTGACTAAATTTACGTGCAATATATATCAATAAAAAAAAGATGAAATGAGATTGATTAATTCAAATTGTCATGTTGAAATTAGTGCGAATCGTAAGCTTACATTAATTTGCCGGGGGATTCGCACCGAATTTTTGTAAGTAGTAATGAAATTTTAAAATATATTGTAATTGTATAGTGATAAAATTTAATAGATGTTGTATAATTGTTGTGTTAGGAAAAAGTTTTGAATAGATTTTTTGTATGTTTTTGCTGTCGAGGCTTATACAGCCTCGTGGATTGAAATGGAGCAGTGGCGATGTACCATGGTACACGGCCTGGTCGAGGCTTATACAGCCTCGTGGATTG
>NZ_KE992779.1:22459-22744 GCF_000466465.2 Clostridium sp. KLE 1755 | reverse complement strand
AGGCTTATACAGCCTCGTGGATTGAAATATAGACTTCGAACGGGATATCCCAGGTAACGCAGGTCGAGGCTTATACAGCCTCGTGGATTGAAATACAGAAGGCGAAACGCCGGCAGGTAATTAAGGAGGTCGAGGCTTATACAGCCTCGTGGATTGAAATATTGTAGGGGCTGGTCTTTTCCCGGTCATCAGCGTCGAGGCTTATACAGCCTCGTGGATTGAAATACCGCAGACGGGAAACCAGGATATAAAAAGGCAGTCGAGGCTTATACAGCCTCGTGGATT
>NZ_KE992779.1:11958-22359 GCF_000466465.2 Clostridium sp. KLE 1755 | reverse complement strand
AGGCTTATACAGCCTCGTGGATTGAAATGGGTTACTAGTGATGGACATAGCGTAAAAGTTTGGTCGAGGCTTATACAGCCTCGTGGATTGAAATGCATAACAGGCGGTACAATAACCAGTCTAAATGGTCGAGGCTTATACAGCCTCGTGGATTGAAATGCTTTGCGGGATGGCGTTCCCTTCCTTGTTTCGTCGAGGCTTATACAGCCTCGTGGATTGAAATATGGATATGACAGCTCCGAATACTTCACCCACTTGTCGAGGCTTATACAGCCTCGTGGATTGAAATGTAATGAAACCTTTAAATGGTATTCAATCCGAAGTCGAGGCTTATACAGCCTCGTGGATTGAAATAACAACACGCAAGGAATATTGTGCTGATTATGCAGTCGAGGCTTATACAGCCTCGTGGATTGAAATTGTAAAGGAAACATTTGTCAAGGCATTTGAATATGTCGAGGTTTATACAGCCTCGTGGATTGAAATCTTGCCATGCTGGGAGACCAGCCACGGGGGCAGGGTCGAGGCTTATACAGCTTTACAGATTGAAATTCTATACAGAAGTTTTTAATATTCCATCATACATGTTAATTTTTATACATCTTGTTAAACCACAGCTACATACTTTCTATTTGCATAAAAATAGAGATGAAATACATTACAAAAACTATCTTTTTTATACGTCATTACACACAAATATAAAAACAACTAATAATTACGATGTATTGGAGAATACGAATGAAAGAAAATATATTGCTTTTATGCATGAGTCCTGTGGCTAAAGTGAAGTCAGAATTTAATTATTCTTACATATATAAAGATAAAGAATATTTCCTTCAGGGAATTATGACAAATGAAGCGCCAGCCAAAAGTGTAATAGAACGGTTAGAATTGGATAATGGCAAAATGTTGGATAAAATTGTTATGATTTGCTCAGATTTAACAAGAAAAAAGAAATTAAAAGAAATATTTGATGGACATACTGAGGATATGCAGCTTTATAAGATAAGAACAGCATTATCCGAAGAAGAAATAACAGATATGACCACATTGACTTTTTTTAAAGAAATGATACAAAAATATTCTGCAGAAGTTGAACAAAAATACAAGGATAAGCCGATCGAATTTCAGGTTATCTGCATTTCTGATTTTACTGAAGCTAGTCAAGTCGCTAAAGCAGCTGTTGAAGCAGCAAATAAAGTAATGGAAGACAGCGAAGATGTGGAGTTATACATCGATTATAATGGCGGACAGCGTTATGTGGCATTTATGATTCTTGCAATTTCTAATTTAATGAAATTGAGGAATATTGAAATAAAAGAGATTATGACGATGAACCGGGATAATAGAATAGATAATATAACTCCTATTCAAAATATGAAAGCGGTATTTGGAAGTATAGATTTGGTAGCTGGAATTAACGAATACATAAACTATGGCCGAATAAAAACATTATCATTATTTTTTAATGATTGCAGGGATACCAGGATTACAGCTATTTTGGCATCTATGAGTGAGTTTGCATATAATCTTCAATTATGCCGTACGGATAAGGTGTTTGAGGAAAGGGATAAGTTAAAAATAAAACTTCAGGATTACATTAGTCATACGAATAATACAGAAATTGAAGATACATATGAAATACTTTTTTCATATGTAGTACAGGACATTTTAGAAGGATACCGAAATTTACTGGAAGGTGATTTACCTGAAATCATTCAGTGGTGTGTAGAAAAAGAATATATTCAGCAGGCGTTAACCTTTTATGCAGAGAGGATACCAATTTATTTTTGGGAACAGGGAATTTTTTGTCCCAATCAAAGGGAAGAAGAGATATATCATGTTTTTTGGACTGCCTGCCAAAATAAGGATAAAAAATTAGACATTTCACAAAATACAGCAAGAGAATATAAAAGTTATAATGAAAAATATTGTTGGATGATAAAATTTTTGAAAAATAGCACATCTAAGTACATAAAAAGTATCTTTTGGAAAGAATATTTTCCCCAAATAAATTTTTATTATTATTTCAGGTACATAAAAGCAGTAAATGTATCAGAATATCCTTTATTACATATAGCGAATAGTGTACAATTAAACAAGGCAAAGGAAAATACAGGAAAGTTATTAGGATATATAGATGCAGGACGAGCCAAGAGCAAATGCCGTAAAGAATTAGATGCCATTATGATGGATTATCAATTGCTGAAGGAACAAAGAAATCTCACCAACCATGCAGGAAGGAATGATAATACAGAATATTGGAGTTACCAGGACATCTGCACAATGCTAATACAGGCTGCCGAAAGGCTGATTGCTGTTACCAATGACGAGGGAAGGAAATACTAATGGAATTTTTAGTTGTTATGGAAGTCTCACAAAAACAGAATTACATATTTAAGACAAACCGTCTGGCCGAAAATATAGGTGCTTCAATATTGATCCGCAGTATTACGGAATCGCTCGCGAAAGAGATCGCAGTTGAGATTGAGGAAAAATATCAGCAGACTTGTGAAATAATTCTTGAAGGGGGCGGGAAAAGTATTTATGCTTTTACGTCTGAAGAATGCGCCAGGGAATTTGTAAGGAGAATGAGCAGAACTGCACTGGAGAAATATCCGGGAGTTGAATTGTTCTTTGCCCGGCATTCTTATAATGAAAGTTCCCAGACTATCATAGATGCGATGAACAGCCTATATCAGAAGCTGGAAGAAAAAAAGGCTGTCAGAGAATCAGCATTCCGTATCTTTGATTTAGGTATAACAAAACAATGTGAATCCACGCAGCTGCCGGCTGTAGCGGTTAATGAAAGCGGGCAGTATATTTCAGCGGAATCCAAGGTGAAGCTGGAGGTTGCCAAAGAGAAGCAGGGGGAAATATTTACCCAGTTGCTGCCGGCAGCAGAAGGGAAGAAATATCGTTTTGCAAATGTATTTGCAGAGCTTGGAGGAGATAAAGACAGCAAAAGCTTTTTGGCTTTAACCGTGATAGACGGCAATAAAATGGGGAAAAAAATCGAAAAATTTAATGATATATTCCTAAAAAAGCATAGTCAGGCTGACTGTACTTTTAATACTGCGTATAAACAGGAGTATCGCGCTCTGAGTCAGAAGATAGACGGCCTCTATAAAGAAGCAATGAAAAAAACGATGGAACATCTCGCTATTAATATAGAGTCATTAATAAAAAGAGATATTATTACCAAAAGAGTAGATGAGGATGGAACAATAGTTCTTCCTATCCGCCCTCTTATCCTTGCGGGAGATGATATTTGTTTTGTGTCTGATGCCAGAATTGGACTTGCTTTAACAAAAGAAATTCTTCTGCATATTGAGGAATCCGTACTTGAAGAACTGGATGAAATGAAAATGTGTGCATGTGCCGGAATAGCGATAGTGAAGGTGAGATATCCGTTTTATAGTGCACATGAGCTGGCGGAAGAGCTTTGTCATAACGCAAAAGCGGCATTAGAAGAGGGCGAAGATGAATCTATAATCGATTTTCATATTGTTCAGGGAGAAAAAGAAGGAAGCCTGTCACAAATAAGGAAAGAAAAATACAAAGGTGCATCCCTTACAAATAAACCTCTTTACTTAAAGAAACAGGCAGGTAAGTCAAATACAATTCCGGTGTTTGAAGAACATTTGAAGATATTAAGGAGTGGTAAAATCGGAAGAAGTGCCTTAATAGGATATAGGACAGCCCTCAGTAACAGCGCAGGTAAACAATTTATAACGGAAAAGAGATTTAAGGAGAGACTGAAAAAAGAACTTGGTTTTGAGATGCCGGACAGTTATGTAAATGGAAAGTGTATTGACTTCGATGTGCTGGAGATGTTGGATATGTACAATTTATTGGAGGAAGTATAGATGATAATTTACCAAATAACGATAAAGACGGAGTCAGATACACTTTGGGGCAGCGGGCAATCGGTTCCCGGACTCATTGACAATGATATAAAATATGACAGCTACGGTATCCCCTATATGAATGCAAAAACATTCAAAGGATGTCTGGGAAAACAAATGAGATGGATTTATGAACTGTGTAAGGACGAGTTCCAGAAGGTTTCATTAAGTGAGCTTTTGGGAAGTCCGGATACGGAAGGAATGAAGCGCAACGGGAAACTGCGGTTCACTGAGGTTCAATTGTCGGAGGGCCTTATGCAGCAGTTGAAGAAGGCCGTGATAGATAAAAAGGTTAGCAAAGATGAAGTGTTGGACAGCCTTACGACTATCTATGCTTATACAAGTCTGGATGAGAACGGTATTGCAAAGGATCATACCTTACGAAGAGAGCGTATGGTAAAAAAAGGCTTTGTATTTGAAACTGAAATCTATTCAGAGGAATTAAGCCAGGCAGAAGAAAAATTATTGACGTTTAGCGTATGTTCTCTGCAGCATATTGGGACCTATAAAAGTAAGGGTAAAGGTTTGGTTCACTGTGATATTTTCAAGGAACAGCAGAATTTACGGGAGCGCTATTTAAAGGAGGCCGCAGATGTATAATTATGTCAAATATCAAATTTATCTGGAAGAGCCTCTTAAAATGGGGAAACAGGGAAATCAGGATAATGAGGAAAGTCTGTCTTATATTGCGGGCTCGACGCTTCGTGGGGCTGTTATAGGGAAAGCAATTAACACATGGTTCGAAAATTATATTGGCGACTTGAGTGAAGAACCATTATATTCAGATATATTATTTAAGAAAACAAAATTTTATGATGCATATTTAGCTCATGAGGGAAAGTCTCTGATACCTGTGCCTGGTGTGTATTATGCTGATAAACATGATGTACGAAGGGCTGAACATGAGTCGGAAAAAACAGGAAGCAGTCAGATGACTGTTCATAGCTGCGGAATACTTGGAGAAAAACCTGTACAAGGGGAACAGAGAATAGATACTGGGAAATTTTGTCTTCTTAAGCAGGATGAGCTTCGTATTAAAAACGTAAAAAAAGAGGCAAATCTTCATATTGCGCTGGCACAGGGAGAAGAAAAAAGTAAAATGTTCCGCTACGAAGCAATTGCTAAAGGGCAGACTTTTGTAGGGCTGATTCAGTGCCGCAGTGAAGAGGATGCATTAAAATATAAAAATTTACTGGAAAATGCTGTAATTTATTTAGGCGGTTCCAAAGGAAGCGGCTATGGCAGGTGCATAATCACAAAGGCTGAATGTATCTCCTGGGAAAGTGCGAGACAGGAATTTGCAGGATTCAATGAGCAGCAGAATACAAATAATGCACTTGTTATTTATGCATTATCTAATTTAATTCTGACGGATGAGTGGGGAAAGCCTACAGGAAGACTGTCGGAAAAATTTCTGGAAGAAAGGCTCGGAATATGTAATGTGCAGCTGAAACAGGCATATCTGTCTACATTTCGTACTTCAGGATTTAATCATACATGGAAAGCCAGACAGATTCAGCAGACTGCGGTCAGTGCCGGAAGCGTATATCTGTATACCTTTGATGGGACGCTTGATGCAGAAAAAGTCAGTAAATTGGAAGAGGATGGAATCGGTGTACGAAAGACGGAGGGATTTGGAAGAATATTAATAAATCTTCCGTTAGGGCAAAAAATAAAGTTACAATTAGAGGATGAAAAGGATAATTTCAATTTAACCCCATTAACTGAGAAAGAAAAGAACGCATTAGAATTAATATCCGCTCAGATTATTGAAAAAAGGGAAAAAGAGATAATTGAAATGGCAGCAAATGATACTGCACAGAGAAATGTAGGTATTTCCGCTATGTTTTCGATTACGCAAATCAGCAGGCTATATTTTTTCCTCTATGAACAGCAGGTAATGGGGAAAGAAAGTATAGAATCGCAGAAAGAAAAAATTAAATTTTTCCTTCGGAAAGAAATAAAATCATTTACAAAAGAGGCTTATCAAAATGTCACTTTTATTATGGGTGTTGATGAGAAAAATAGAAGTAATAGAGCCAATATGGAAACCATTCTGACACAGATGTTAGATGACACTGTTTCACCTGATACCTGGCATACAAAGTTGTGTATGAGGACAGAAGAATTATTTGAAGGGATTGGCGGCAAAGAAAGAAGCCCTTATGAAGTAAAAGGAGAATTTTTGCGCGCTGTATTATATAATCTGATGAGAATGGAGGGCGGCAGCAAATGAGAAAACAATATGTTTTTTATGGAAAAGGGAAAATACGGCTTGCCAGCTTTCTGCATATCGGTGGGGAAGATGAGTCTTCCTTAAATTTAGTTACTGATGGGGGAGGACAATATATCCTTCCGGCAACAAGTATTTCCGGCTCTATTAAAGCGTATTTCAGAAAAAAGAGTTTTGACACAGAGCATTATCTGGGATGGACAGATGAGGAGCAGGGAGCGGGTACGGACAGTAAAATTTATTACTATGATGCTGTATGCAGTCGTGTCCAACTGGAAGAGCGGAATGGTATACGTATGGATGCGGCTCACGGAGTGGCAGAAGAAAATGGATTATTTAAACAATATTTTATAGGACAGGGAATGGAAACTGAAATATGTTTTCAGGCTTTTTTAGACAGTGAGGCGGAGTGCAATGATGTACAGTTATTTTATACAGAGTTATTCGCAGGGATTCAAAAGGGCAGTCTGTCTTTTGGAGCAATGAAAAATAATGGAGCAGGAATTTTTCAGGTAATCGAAACCGGAAGCAAGATATTAAATTTGGCTGATAAAAAAGATTTTTTGATTTATTTATCAGGAGTAAACAATGTTCTGCGGCTGTTGTCTTATGAGTCCTGGATAAAAAGTGAAAATGAGCAGCCAGTTTTTGCATCAGTGGAAAAGGGAATTACAGAATTTGAACTGACAGCAGAAATACCGGATGGACTTATCATAAAAAGCGGAGAAATATTGCCGCGTATCAGAGTTGGAAGTGATATCAGGAAGGTGAATGCTGTAAATGTAACAAAAGAAATAGATGGCAGTTCATGCTATTACATACCGGGTTCTACGATAAAAGGAACTGTAAGAGGCTATGCTCAAAAGGTGTGTAATACCTTCGGAATACCGGAGGAAGTGATGGTCCAAATCTTCGGAGGTACCCCTGATAGAAAAGTGAATCGTGGATATGTCAAGGCCCATGATGTTCTGGTCCCGCAGCCGCAAACCACAGTATATAACAGAATTAAAATTGATCGTTGGCTGGGAAGTGTAATAAAAGGGGCTAAAATGGAACAAGAGGTAATTTCCACCCAAAATGGCAATGCAATTAAAATTCGTGTGGTAACGGAAGAAACAGAAAACCAAAACAGTAAGTTGATGAATGCATTGGTATATCTGGCTCTTCGAGATATTGGGCTGGGATTAGTGACAATTGGGAGCGGAAGCAGTGTTGGGTTTGGAAGATTAAAGGGAAAAGAACTGCGGATTGGAAACTATAAAGCTGACTTTGAGAACATGCAAATAGTTTTTGATGAAAAGGAACCGACCAGTGCACCGCTAAAGGCCATCGTTGAAGAGTGGCTTCAGGAGGTAGCGTGTTATGCGAACTGAACAGGTGGATTTAAAAGAAGCTTTGACCCAAAAATATTGGATAGAAAATGGCTATAAATATATATGGAAACAGGAAATAAGCAGTGTTGTACTCACTTCTGTTAATAAGGCGGATGACTTGGAAGAAGAGAATTTACTGGAAGCCAGAATTTTTACGGAAGGTAAGGAACTGCATATTTTTCGTTTTGAAGATAGCCTGAGGGCAGTGGAGACGGTCGGAAACAGTGATGATGATTTCTTTGAGGAAGAACAGCTTTTAAGAGAACGGTTTGGACATAGTATTACGGTTCGAAATTATATAGATTATGATAGTGATGGGCAGGCATATATAATAAGAACCGTTTTAAACGGATATAACCAGGAGGAATTGAGGCATGGCTGAGAGTTTTGCACCGTATAATTTTATTCCTTTTTCTGAAAAAAAAGTGCCGATACCATATAAATCTATGGAGACTCTTCCTGCATTTAACTGTATTGGAGGCGCTTATTCCGGCAGAATCGATTTTGAGATTCATAACCTTACAGGGCTTTCTGTTGGCGGCTGTTACAGAAAGGAAGAAAACCAGGGAACCTTTTGTACGGATGGACGAGGCGAATATATTATTCCAGGAAGTACGATGAGAGGTTTTACCAGAAGCCATGTAGAAATTCTCAGTGTTTCTTTTCCGGAAATGGTGGAAAAAAACAGATATATGTTCCGGAAGATTAAGGATAATTGCGGTAAGTTAAAAAAAGAATATCTTAATAAACTAAAATCCAGTAATCAAAATGGTTACCGCATTCCGGACGGTGTAAAAGCAGGTTTGTTATACAAAGAAAAAAGGAATGGGGAAGATATCTACACAATTGTGCAGGTAAAGCCTTTTGGCGCCTATGGAACTACGTTTTTTCAAGTACATGAAACGGATTTGAGAGATGCGGGTGTATTTAAAAAACAGGAATATTATATGTATATAGAGAAAATTGAAAAATATCATGGTGATGGTTCGATAGCATCTTATAAGGATTACAGTGATAAAATTTTCCCTAAAAGGAATATATCATATCATGCTTATAGGGGAGTTCCTGTTACATTTGATTATAAAGGTAAGATTTGTAATATAGGGAAGGGCAATCTGAAGGGTACACTTATAAACTCTGATTTTGTGAAAGGGAAAACCCATCATTATATTGTGTCCGATGTGAAAGAGGATATTTCTTTTATAGTTGATAAAGAAGATATTTTAAATTATAAAAGGGATTACGAAAGAAACTGTATACAAAATAAGAAACTCATTGAAAATAAAGATTTTTACTCTTTACCGGATGAAGAAGGTATAGAATCGGGTAAGTTGTTTTTTTATAAAAAAGAAAATGGACCGGAAGGAAAGCTTGTTGGATTTGGACCTACTCCTTATTTTCGTGTGTTTTATGATTATCAGGTGGAAGATGGGATTCCTTTTGAACAAGAAAAGGAAGGATATGATTATACGCAGGCGCTGTTTGGATTTGCCGAAGAAAAGAATTCCTACAAAAGTCGTCTGTCTTTTTCAAACTGCAGAATCAAAGATAAAACAGTAAAAACAGAATTGGTAAAATTATATGTTGGCAGTCCGAAGGGGACAGCGTTTCAAATGTATCTGGAACAGACGGGTAAAGATTTCAGAAATCTTAACACTTATAACGACAAGAATCTTCGCCTGAGGGGGTACAAATTTTATTGGAAACGTTCCGATTCTGTAAAGCAGAATATCGAAAGCAAAAATACAAACACATCAATTGCGGTTCTTCCGAAAAATCAGGTTTTTGAAGGCAGTATTTATTACGAGAATTTAAGTGATGAAGAACTGGGACTTCTTTTATGTGCGTTGCAGGTAAATGATTCGCCTGAAAAAGCGGATAAAGAAACATATCAAATTGGAAATGGAAAACCATATGGCTATGGGAAAATTGCAATTAAAAATATCAGATTAATGCAAATTGATCCCAAACAAAGGTTTACATGCCTAAATGTAGAAGAAACTGATATAACAGAGCGGATAGCTTCGATTAAGGCCAGTTATAAAAAGAAGTTAAAGGAATGTTATGGTATAGATTTTGAATCTGATAACAGCATCAGTACATATATCGATTTTGTGAATATGGATAATGCTGATGATTATTTTGGCACACATGAATATACCTATATGACCTTAAAAGAATATACAAACAGATGTCCGTTGCCATTAGCTAAAGCTGTTATTGGAAAAACAAAAGAAAAAGCAGATCAAAACGATAAAAAAAGGTCTGGTTGCCTTTGGCTTGGAAAATATAGATTGGATAAGAATCAGGAAGCACTTTTAAAGAATAAGCTGCCCCAGGGCACGGAAATAAAGAGTGTATCGGAATGGCCTGATGAGCAGAATTTAGTAAAATATGCTGCGCAGTTTTTATACCTTGCAATACCGGGTACAACTAAATATTATTTTAAGAAAATTGCTATGCAAAAGTATAAAAAAGTTTATATATCTATAAAGGGAAATAATGTGGGTGAAAAAGATAGTGGTTGGGAAAGTATCTGATCTATGTAGTATCATTTTAGATCAGTGTTAAAAGATACTTCATTTGTACAGAAGATTTTTAATGTTTTTGCTGGTGCGAATCACAAGTTCACATAAAAATCCCGTGTGATTCGCACCAGATTTATTATAGAGATAATTGAAATCTTTCAGTAAAATAGAAGAATAAAAATTTTTTATTGAATGTAAAATTATTAAATTGTATAATAAATACAAATTAGTGTTAAAAGTAAGAGATTTGTTGTTTGATTTTGCTGTCGAGGCTTATGTTGCCTCGTGGATTGAAATGGTCCAGCAGATTTTGGTATTTGCACGAATAGTACCGTCGAGGCTTATGTTGCCTCGTGGAT
>NZ_KE992779.1:11041-11858 GCF_000466465.2 Clostridium sp. KLE 1755 | reverse complement strand
GAGGCTTATGTTGCCTCGTGGATTGAAATAGCGACAGCCAAGTATTTTGGCTGCTCTGATAAAGTCGAGGCTTATGTTGCCTCGTGGATTGAAATACCGCGCTTGCAGATAATGTTGTCTTATTACCATCGTCGAGGCTTATGTTGCCTCGTGGATTGAAATAAATACCCCTGCGATTTCCGGATGTATTACTTGGTCGAGGCTTATGTTGCCTCGTGGATTGAAATATTGATGGAAGAAAAAGTTTTCACCGCAGCGCTGCGTCGAGGCTTATGTTGCCTCGTGGATTGAAATATGATTGCTTAGTTTTTATCGTTAGGCGGTTCAAGTCGAGGCTTATGTTGCCTCGTGGATTGAAATGACATAAATGAAATCTGCGACATACTCGGAACAAGTCGAGGCTTATGTTGCCTCGTGGATTGAAATACAGCATCTATATTGCCATCCAAGAAATATCTATGTCGAGGCTTATGTTGCCTCGTGGATTGAAATGTATCCGATTGCCTCTATATCTGCTGTTGTCAGGTCGAGGCTTATGTTGCCTCGTGGATTGAAATATGGATTCTTGGAGTTAAGGAAAGCTGACTTTGGTCGAGGCTTATGTTGCCTCGTGGATTGAAATATGATTGCTTAGTTTTTATCGTTAGGCGGTTCAAGTCGAGGCTTATGTTGCCTCGTGGATTGAAATACCGCGCTTGCAGATAATGTTGTCTTATTACCATCGTCGAGGCTTATGTTGCCTCGTGGATTGAAATATCATTCAATGTAATATCTATGCAGGCTATATCAGTCGAGGCTTATGTTGCCTCGTGGATTG
>NZ_KE992779.1:770-10941 GCF_000466465.2 Clostridium sp. KLE 1755 | reverse complement strand
AGGCTTATGTTGCCTCGTGGATTGAAATGCTACAATTGCCGGGCAATCAATGCGGCACTGTGTCGAGGCTTATGTTGCCTCGTGGATTGAAATGTATCCGATTGCCTCTATATCTGCTGTTGTCAGGTCGAGGCTTATGTTGCCTCGTGGATTGAAATGCAGATGATGAACATTATCAACTTGGTGACTGGGTCGAGGCTTATGTTGCCTCGTGGATTGAAATACAGCATCTATATTGCCATCCAAGAAATATCTATGTCGAGGCTTATGTTGCCTCGTGGATTGAAATTCGTTACCGCTGATTTGAAAGGAGAGAAAAAGATGTCGAGGCTTATGTTGCCTCGTGGATTGAAATATATTCCACCTACTTCTTCCGTGGCCATACTGCGTCGAGGCTTATGTTGCCTCGTGGATTGAAATATCCGCCGGGTTTCGCTGCCGTATTCTATCATCGTCGAGGCTTATGTTGCCTCGTGGATTGAAATTGTTGGATAACAGGTCCCTGTCTTGCATCCATACCGTCGAGGCTTATGTTGCCTCGTGGATTGAAATAATCGTAACTGTCTTGTGCATCTCCATCACCAGTCGAGGCTTATGTTGCCTCGTGGATTGAAATCTGCAGGCCCTGTCGGCCCCTGTGGACCTGTATTGTCGAGGCTTATGTTGCCTCGTGGATTGAAATTCTCTATATAAGGCGTTAAGAGCCTCATTTTCTTGTCGAGGCTTATGTATCCTCATAGCTTGTTTAAACATTTGCTACGGCATCGAGATTTAACGACTTCATTATTAGATAACCCAAGTCCTTGTTATTTGAATCGTTCTATAATGTCGAAGGTAATATGCCTTGTATAATAAGAATTATCCCTGAAAATTTCCTGTCCGGCGTATTCCCCCACGAAGCCGCCGGCGCAATATACATCGACACAGAAAACAAACTCCCCCACGGCCTTGCCTGGATAAGATTGGAATAACCCATGATAAACAACGAACCCGTCCACTTCTCCCTGAAATACCTTGCGCTCCTGATACGCCTGCGCTGCTGTGAGCCGGCCCGGCTTCCCGGTTATCTGGGCTCCACCCTCCATGGAATTCTGGGATGGGCCCTGCTCAATCACAAGGAAGCATACAGATACATATACGAGAACAGGAAAATGGCTGAAGGCGGTTATGATATCCCCAATCCTTACATTATCAATCCGCCCGGGTACAGGGAGCAGTATAATAAAGGCGATGAACTCAGATTTCAGGTGATACTTCTTGGCGATGCCCTCCGGTATGCGGAGCAGTTAATCAATGCCCTCATAACTGCCGGGAGCTTTACCATAGGGGCGGAGCGCAAGAGATTTCAGCTGGAAGAAATCATGCAGTATGATCAGCTTCAGTCAATCTGGAAGCCCGGCATTTATGCCCCCGAGGCCATAAAAGCGGAAGTCCTCTCAGAACACAGAACCGAAGGCTGCACCAACTGCTCCATACAGCTGCTGACCCCGCTTCGCATCCGGAGAAGCGGCAGCCTGCTGACCGAACTCGATTTTATAACCATCTTCCGGAGCATAAGCAGAAGGATAACAGAGCTTACCGCGCGTTACGGCGGCTATGTAAACGAGCAGGAAATTGCCTGGCTCATGGAAGCGGCGCAGCAAATCCAAAAAACATCCTCAGGGCTTTATGTAAAAAATATGGAGCGCTATTCCACCAGAAGAGATAAAAAAATGGATTTAAGCGGCCTGCTGGGCGCCATGACCTTTCAGGGAGAGCTGGCTCCCTTTACACCCTGGCTGAATGCGGCGTGTATCCTTCATCTGGGAAGAAATACAACCTTAGGCTGCGGTAAAATAGACGCAGTAATAATGAACTGATAAAAAGCTGACCTGTTGTTTTGTACAGGACAGCTTTTTTGCCGCCGCAGTATCTGGCTGCCGCCGTTGCGCCAGGCTGTGGCGCTTCACTGCCTGCTATCTGCTCTGGCATAAGCCATGACCCAATTTCAGAAAAAAATCCCCTCTAATTTCCCCAACTTTTGCAAAAACCATTTGACAAATCCTGGATCCCCCATTATAATCAACAAAAACATACTAATCCAATAGGAATTGTAAACATACTATGTACAGGCTGCCGTCGGGCAGGAAGGAGAGGCGAGATGAAAGACAGGACAGAGAGAGCATACAGATTTGAGACATTGCAGCTTCACGTAGGGCAGGAGCAGGCGGATCCGGCGACGGACGCGCGGGCGGTGCCGATTTACCAGACATCCTCATACGTGTTTCATGACTGCGAAGACGCAGCGGCAAGATTCGCGCTTTCGGCAGGGGGAAATATATATGGAAGGCTGACGAACCCTACAGTAGAGGTCTTCGAGAAAAGAATGGCCGCACTGGAAGGCGGAAGCGCAGCTCTGGGCGTGGCCTCCGGCGCCGCAGCGATTGCCTATACCTTCCAGAATCTGGCCCATCAGGGCGATCACATTGTCGCGGCGAAAAACATATACGGCGGGACCTATAATTTCCTGGCCCACACCTTCCCCGATTCCGGAGTCACTACGACCTTCGTGGATCCCTTCAATTTCAAAGAACTGGAAGGCGCCATTCAGGAAAATACAAAGGCTGTTTTTGTAGAAACTCTTGGAAATCCCAATTCCGATGTGGTGGATTTGGAAGCGATTGCAGCAATTGCCCATGCCCACGGCATCGTGCTGGCAGTGGACAATACCTTTGCCACGCCCTATCTGGTGCGGCCCATGGAATACGGCGCGGATATTGTGGTACATTCCGCCACCAAATTCATCGGCGGCCATGGTACGGCAATCGGCGGCGTGATTGTGGAAAGCGGCCGTTTTGACTGGGAGGCGAGCGGAAAATATCCTTCCTTAACGCAGCCGAATGAAAGCTACCACGGCGTAAGCTTTACCAAAGCTGCAGGCCCCGCGGCATTTGTTACGAAAATCAGGGCTACCCTGCTGCGCGATACAGGAGCTACGCTGTCCCCCTTTCATGCATTTTTGTTCCTTCAGGGGCTGGAAACCCTGTCTCTGCGCGTGGAACGCCATGTTTCCAATGCGCTGAAAACCGCAGCCTGGCTGGCGGCCCATCCCCAGGTGGAAAAGGTCCATCACCCTTCCGTTACCACAGATGAGGTCCAGAAGGCGCTGTATGCCAAATATTTTCCCCATGGAGGCGGATCTATTTTTACTTTTGAGATCAGAGGCGGAGCGGAAACCGCGAAAAAATTTATTGATAATCTTCAGCTTTTCTCTTTACTTGCCAACGTGGCGGATGTAAAATCTTTGGTAATCCACCCGGCCTCCACCACCCATGGACAGCTGAATGCAGAGGAGCTGGAGGAACAGGGCATCCGCCCCAATACCATCCGGCTTTCCATTGGAACGGAGCATATTGATGATATCATTCAGGATCTGGAGGAGGCATTCCGGGCAGTGGCGGAATAAGCGCGCGGCGGCTATATAAGCAGCTATATAATATGGGAGCTGTGAAATAAGCGCCGGCGGGCCGATTATACTCCGGGCAGAATTTTGCCGGAAAAAGCGAAGGAGATGACAGCATGGGAAAAATACCAACAAGGGAAGAAGCCTGGGAGCTTCTGACCAGATACAATCAGGACGAATTCCATCTGAAGCATGCGCAGACCGTGGAAGGTGTTATGAGATACTTTGCACAGAAGCTGGGCTATGAAGATGAGGTGGATTTCTGGGGAATCGTGGGGCTGCTCCACGATCTGGATTTTGAACAGTATCCGGAAGAGCACTGCATAAAATCCCAGGAAATCATGAGGGCTGAGGGGCTGGATGAAGCCCTGATTCATGCGACGGCGAGCCATGGCTATGGCCTGACCGTAGACGTAAAGCCGGAAAAGGAAATGGAAAAGGTGCTTTTTGCGGTAGATGAGCTAACTGGCCTGATCGGCGCTGCCGCGCTGATGCGTCCTTCCAGAAGTGTACAGGATCTGGAACTGAAGTCCGTGAAAAAGAAGTTCAAGACAAAAAGCTTTGCTGCGGGCTGCTCCCGGGAAGTGATTGAGCAGGGCGCAGAAATGCTGGGCTGGAGCCTGGATGATCTGATTACGGACACCATACTGGCCATGAGGACCTTTGAAGAATAAAGAGAAAAAAGGGCGGTACGGATACGGTAAAAGGTATCTGTACCGCCTTTATGCATAAGGAGGAGGCATGAAGAAGGCTGGTTAAAAGGAGAAAACCCTTCCTGTTTCAGGAAGGCTCCGCGATTCTGGAAACTCCCACATAGATACGGGAAATTTCGTACCAGGTGGGAAAATCCACCACACCGGTCCGGGGCAGCCCGAACACCCGCTGGAAAACCCTCACCGCCTCTGCGGTCTGCTGGCCGAATATGCCGTCCGGGGTTATATAGGGGATGGCAGGATAATTCTGCCGGATGCGGTTGAGCTGCTCCTGCATCTGGAGCACCTTGGCTCCGGAGGAGCCTATAGTCAAATCGTAGCCGGGCCAGGAGGAAGGGACGCCGCTGATGGCGTCGGCGGAGTTAATATACATGTCACTGCCATAATAATAATGGATGATGTCAATGGCGTCATAGCCTTCCTCCCCCAGATACATGGAGCCCCACTGGCTTAGGCCACGGCAGCTCACCCTGCGGCCGTCACAGTAGCTGGTAAGTATCGGCTGCCTCACACCGGGGCGGGAGAGATAATTGGAAAAAATAGTATCTACCAGAAAACTGATATTTTCAAAGATGTTTCTGCCGTAGACCCATTTCTGGTCAAAGGCGGTGGAAGAGGTAATGGTAAAATTGTAGCCCTGGTTCCGGTACCATTCCGTATAGACACGGTTCAGGGTAAAGGACATAATTGCCAGTATGTTTGCATAAATGGTGGATTCCGGCCAGGTCGCATAAATCTCGGAGGAAGCCACATTTTTAATGTAATCCGTATAGCGGACATAGTAATTCGGGGCGGTGGAATCGGAGGGTACGCCGTCATGCACAATGACAAATTCAGGGATGACGACCCGGCTTAAAACGATTTCGCCTGTTTCATCCACAGGCTTTATTTCAGCCTCCGGAATTTTTGGAGGGAAAATACCGAAAAGGGTATGGGCCGGGATTATAATATCTTCTTCCCTTCCGGGCCGTTCCTCAGGAATCAGGGAAATCGGCTGAACAGCGGTAACATCGGCCAGGATTTGTGTACCGGAAACGAGTACGGGCTCAAAGCCGGATGCCTCAACGGATATGTTGTATTCGGAATAAGGCTGCTGGTCGGTAGGCGTCAGGCTGTAATCTACCGGGGGCGCGGGAAGCTCCACCGTATCGGTCTGGCCGGATTCATCAGTGGTCAGGGTTTCTACGACGGAATCCGGATCTCCTGTCAGGGAGATGGTAACGGAAGCGCCTTTTATCGGAAGCGGGCCAAGGCTTGAGGTGAGACTGATTTTCAGCCCACCTGCATAGGGACTGTCGGATGTCTGGGCGGCATGCAGTTTGTTTGCCATATGTTGCGGTAACCTCATATTTATTGCTTACAGTTATTATATGCGCTTACGGGAGGAAGTTTCCGCCGAAAGCTGAAAAGGGCTTTGAAAACGGAAAGAGGAAAGAAACATCGGCAGAAGGCAGATTTTCACCTGAAAATATGAAACGTCAGCACAAAAAAGGAAGCAGCCGCCAAGACTGCTTCCTCTGTAAATACTGTTTGAAATCCTTAATCCAGGTTCAGCTGCTTTTTCATAAGGTATTCGGAAAGAACATAGCAGGCGGCGCCCGTGACTACGGAGGCTATAAAGGAAAATATAAAGGTATTGCGCATAAAACTTCCCATGAAGTCCGGGATCCCGGGGCCGATGGAAACGGAACGGTTCGTTATGACTATTTTAGTCAGATAGGGCGTCATAGCAAAGGAGGTAACCGTCTGGATTAAAATGGTAACGCCAATGTAACACAGGACAGAGCCCATCACCTTATGCTTTGAAAACATCTGGCCAAGGGATATGGAACCATAAATAACCAAAGCGCTGCTCATTGATGAAACAAGAAAATAAAAAAAGTTAAATACGATAAACGCCGGCAGCGACATCCCGAACAGCGCGCCGGAATATTCAGCGGCATATTTCATAAAGAAGGAAAAGGACAGATTCATATCCTCCAATACCATAACCGGCAGGGCAAAAATGAGTATCATGAAAATTGCCCAGAGCACCAGCAGAGTAACTATGAACAGCCACACAGTGCTTACTAAAAGCTTGGAAACCAGCAGCTGCCTGGGGGTTACAGGCAGTGTATGCATAAGATAGCCTTGATCGGTATACAGATTCCTGTAAAAACGGACCGCTACATAAAGCGTGATGACAAAGCTGATACAGGTGATGGTCATTACATAGAACATCATCAATACAAAAGCGCCTGCATTCAGATCATCTGCCTTGGCGGGAGGGCTCATCCTGGTAAAACAGATGACGGCCGTAAGGGTCATCAGTATGACAATGGCACAGCATAAAGCGGGGATGCGCCAGGTTTCCTTCCATTCATGTTTCAGTAATTTCGTCAGCATGCAAACACCTCCCTGAAATAACTGTCCACGGATTTTCCATAGGTTTCCCGGATATTTTCCACGGAAGAGCAGAGCATAATCTGTCCGTCCCTGATGAAAATCACGTCGTCCAGCACGGCCTCGATATCGGATATAAGATGGGTGGAAAGCAGGATGGATGCATTTTCGTTATAGTTGCCGATGATTGTTTTCAGGATGAAATCACGGGCGGCAGGATCCACACCCGCTATCGGTTCATCCAGGATGTAAAGATCGGCTTCCCTGCTCATAACCAGCACCAGCTGAACCTTTTCCTTGGTGCCCTTGGAAAGGGTTTTCAGGCGTGAGTTCAGGTTAATCTGCAGGCTCTCCAGCATGGACATGGCTTTTTCCCTGTTGAAATTATCGTAGAAGTCTTCAAAATATTCCACCAAATCTATTACGGTCCGGCTGCTGGTAAGATAGGTGCGTTCCGGAAGATAGGAAACTTTTTTCTTGGTTTCCACGCCGGGAGCCTTTCCGTCAATCAGGATCTGGCCGGAGGAAGGGGTAAGAAGACCATTGAGCAGTTTAATCAGCGTGGTCTTGCCGCTTCCGTTCGGACCGAGGAGGCCGATGATGCGTCCTCTGGGAATATTCAGATTCAGGTTGTTCAGCGCCATAAAATGACCATAAGCCTTGGAAAGGCCGGAAATAGTCACAAGATCGTTCATGCGCGCTCCCTCCTTTGTTCGGCAGGCTCTTCAGCAACGGCTGAGAGCAGTGCCAGGATATCATTTTTTTCAAAACCCAGTTCTTTCATTTTTTCGATAAAGGATAATGCTTCTTCTTTTGCCAGCTGAGTCCGAATCTGTGTAATCATGTCTTTGTCCTCCGTTACGAATCTGCCGCTGGTACGTTTTGTTACAATCAGGCCGCTGCGCTCCAGCTCCGCAAAGGCCTTCTGCATCGTGTTGGGATTTACGCTGGCTTCAGCGGCCAGTTCCCTGACACTGGGAAGTTTATCACCCGGTCCATAGGTGCCGGAAACAATCTGCAGTTGGATGCGTTCCAGCAGCTGTGCATAGATGGGGCGGTCAGAATCCAGGTTCCATGCCATATCATCATTCCTTTCTTAATGTGTACCTCTGTATTAATTTAATAATACAATATAACAATAAATATAGAATGTCAATAGAATTCTTTACTTTTTTAAAAATATGGAAAGGGTATCGTTTTCCCTGCAAAAGGGTGCGCCGGCGATATCCCCGAAGACACCGTGAACCTTAAAGCCTGCGTTTTCGGCCTCTCCGGCCAGACTTTCCACGGTAAAATAAGTGTTCCACAGGTAATAGGGAGTGCGCTCCTTACCGGAAACGACGACTGTCAGATCCAGGGTTACATTTTCGGGGTATTTATAATAACCCTGGAAGGCGGCATATTCGCCGGGACGCCAGAAGCCGCCGCTTTGGCAAAGCTCCCAGGTCTGCCGTTCCCGGAAATGACGGTAGGCGGCCATGGAAAATACATCCAGCACGAAGCAGCCGCCCGGCTTCAGCTGCCGGTAAACCCGGTCCATGATATTTTTTCTGCCGTCAGCGGACAGCGCGCCATAATCGCAATAGATCATAACGGCAAAATCGAATGACTGCTGCAGCTCCATCTCCAGATAATTCTGATACAGATAAGAAATATCCAGGCCCTGGCTCCGGGCGGACTGTCTGGCATAGTCAATGGAACGTCTTGAAAAATCCACGCCAGTAACCTGATAGCCTGCCCGGGCAAATCTTTCAGCATAAATGCCGGGGCCGCAGCCGATATCAAGAAGCTGTGGATAATCAGACGGCGGTACAAGACCACTGAGCCATACCGCTGATTTTTCAATAAATGAAAGCTTCCTGCTGGCGCCCTCGAAATCCGGATCCAGATGCGCCTTAAGCATTTGTCCGGAGATGTAATCATCATCCCAGAAGGCGGTGCCTGACGGTGTATAGACCGCTGGTTTTTTCAAGGCTTCGATAATTTTGTTGTTCATTTTACTGCTCCTTTCATAAACAGAAAAAGCCGCAGATTTTACTCTGCGGCTAAGACTCAAAAGCTGAAGTGTTAGTTGAAGAGTAAATAAAATCAAGTGCCAGGCACAAAAAGTAAGCTGTTAAAACAGCCCTTTGTTTCCTGTTGAATTGATTTTATCCGCTCTTCTCCAGCCATATCCATGCTGCCGGTTATACAGCATCCGATACGCCGGATTCACATCACCTTTTCCCGTTATTATTTCTGTTTTAATTCTATTGCAGTATCCTGCGGCTGTCAATGATAAATACCACTGTTTTGTAGGACTGTAAAACCCCGCCGCTCTGCAGGATTATAAAATTCCACCGCTTTGTGGGACAGCAAAATCCCACCGTCCGGCAGGGCAGCAGGCCTGGCTGAACCGTTACCTTGTTATTTCGTTGCCTGCAGCAGGGCTTCGGTTACGCGAACAACTCCCGGATACAGGTAAGCAGCCGTGTATTATCCTCCGGCAGCATGAAGCAAAAACGGAAATAGCTGTCGTTAAGGCTATGAAAGTCGGAGCAGTCCCGAATCATCATTTTACGGCGGATAGCGGCCTCAAATAGAGTCCGGGCCGTTATTTCGGGATTGAGGCTGCGGGCCAGGACAAAGTTGGCATAGGCCGGGTAAACCTTAAGCTCAGGAATCGCGGCCAGAGTCTGGATACAGCGTTTACGTTCCTTACCGATAAGGGAACGGGTGCGTTCAATGTATTCCTTATCAGTGAACATGATTTGCCCGGCGGCATCCGCCAGGGAGCTGACGGTCCAGGGATTTTTGGCGGCATCAATCCTGCCGCGCAGTTCCCCGTTGGAGGTGACGGCATAGCCTAGACGAAGCCCGGGAGCGGACCAGAATTTAGAAACACCCCGCAGTACCAGGAGGTTGTCATACTCTCCGGCCAGGGGAATGGAAGTGATTTCCGATACGGAGGGTGCAAATTCGGCATAGGTTTCGTCTGTCATGACGAAAATATTATTTTCCCGGCAAAAAGAAAGAAGGAGGCGCATCTGCGAGGCCGGAACAGCGCTGGAGGTTGGATTGTTCGGATTACACAGCACAAGCAGCCCGGGCAGGCGCAGCTTCCCTCCGGCAGCCTTGGCACCATCAGCATGTTCCATAATAAAGCGTTCCAGATCCTCCACATCCAGGACGAAATCCTTTTCCGCACACAGATCATAATAGTGAAGCACACTTCCCGCCAGGGTCAGCTCACGCTCATACTCGGAATAAGCAGGCCCGAGTACGACTGCGGCATGAGGATGTATAGCCTGTATTGCAGCAGAGATAAGCTCTGTGGAGCCGTTTCCCACCATAATATTTTCCACATCCGCGCCGGTATAATCAGCTATCGCCCGCCGGAGTGCCGTATAGTTCCGGTCAGGATAAGCACACAGCACATCCAGATGAGCGGCAAGATAATCTTTCATGAAAGGCGAGAGCCCCAGCGGATTAACATTTGCCCCAAATCCCGTTATCTCTTCCTTTTTTATCCCGTAAATCTGTTCTATTTTTTCCAAATCACTACCATGAAAAGCAGCCATAATACCCTCCTTTTTCGGGAACATTATTTTATATATTGGGGAGACCGCCGCGGCATAGTCAAGTGCTGAAGCGT
>NZ_KE992779.1:0-670 GCF_000466465.2 Clostridium sp. KLE 1755 | reverse complement strand
CAATCCACGAGGTCGCAAAGACCTCGACCTTGCGTCTGCTCTGGGTACGGTATATGCAACCCTATTTCAATCCACGAGCTGTATAAGCCAGGTCTTGCTCTATAAACAGTAAATAAATACAACTAATATATCCTTTCAGCATTTACTAACAGCCAACATAAAGCTATTCAATAGACATACTTGTTTTTCAAACCAAAAAGATTTAATATCAGTATACAGTATAACATTACCAATAGGAATCCTGCAACATTTCAAAATAGAAGTTCGCGGACATTATTTCATTTCATACATTCGGATGTTCCGCCGCGGCATAGTCAAGTGCTGAAGCGTGCCTCCCCGCAAAGCGCTGAACGGAGTACCATACCGGCCGCTGCCCTGTTCTGTACTCCGGAGGGCCGGCCGAGGATTTCCTCTGCGGATGCCGCCGTTGGGGAATTCGCTGATGCTTATGAAGTTTTGGTGCTGTTTCTTAAAGCTCCGGGAGGAGGCTTAGCCTGAAACACGGCAGCTGTCTGAGGAGCCTGCGACGAGTTTCTGCCGTATCAGGGCTGCTAAAGCTTCCTTCCGAAGCTTTTAGAAACTGCCCAAAACTGAGTAGCATCAGCGAATCCCCAATGGCGGCACCCGCAGAGGAAATCCCCGGCCGGCCCTCCGGAGTACAGAACAGGGC
>NZ_KE992778.1:827-1311 GCF_000466465.2 Clostridium sp. KLE 1755 | reverse complement strand
GCAAGACGCCTTTACCCTACCCTACGATTTTCTGGCAAGCCCGGAAATTGAGAATATTTTTGAGAACTCGGATTTCCTCGTCCTGCTTGCACAGGCACAGGGCGACCGGCAGATCATCGCAAAACAGCTCGGCATCAGCCCGCACCAGCTTTCCTATGTGACCCACACCAATTCCGGTGAGGGCCTTTTGTTTTTCGGGAACGTCACAATCCCCTTCGTAGACCACTTCCCGCAGAATACGGAACTTTATGCAATCATGACAACCCGCCCGGAGGATAAGAAGAATGAGCCAAAACAGGAATGACACCACTTCGGGCCAACGTGGCCCGAAGCTCACGGTACGGAAAATCCCCAAAGAGCAGGCCATCGGTTTTATCCGCCGCTACCATTATTCCAAAATCATGCCCCGGCTGAATAAGCACTATCTGGGCTTTTACACTGGAAACCGGCTTGCGGGCGTGGTGGCGCTGGGCTGGGGAACCCA
>NZ_KE992778.1:0-727 GCF_000466465.2 Clostridium sp. KLE 1755 | reverse complement strand
CCCCCCGCCACAGGCTCCAATCCGGCGACTATCTGGAAATCGGGAAGATGTGCTTTCTCCCTGAAATGAACGGGAACCAGTGTTTTGGGAGCCGGGTGCTCTCCCAGCTTGTAAAATGGCTGAAAAGGAATACGGACAGCCTGTTCCTCTACACGCTGGCGGACGGCATTATGGGGAAATGCGGCTATGTGTATCAGGCCGCGAACTTCCGGTACATCGGGAGCTTTCCCACCAGCGTCTACCGCTGTACGGCCACCGGAGAGAAAATCCACCCGCGGAGCGCAAGGCTCTTACTGGAAGAAAACGCCGCCCTTGACGGGGTAGAAAGACGGTTCTGGCTGACCCATGGCTACTGTGAATACAAGGGGATTGAAAAAATAAACGGCCTCATGTTCCGTTACCTCTACCCGCTGAACCGGAAGGCGGAAAGAATCCTGAACGCCTACCCGGAGTACCGGGGGCTCCCAAACCCGAAGGATAAGGATTTAAGATTTACCATGCGCACCGCCCCGGGGGTATATACCCCAGTCCCGCCGCCGGTATTTAACCGTGATGTATGCCAGTTCAACACACAGAAATGTTGAGGCTGGCTTTTTTTGTTCCGGGAAAGGAGGAATGACCTATGGGAAAGAAATCAAAAAAAGGCAGGCCAAAACAGCCGCCGCCGGAAACCTTCACCTCGGGCCAACATGGCCCGAAGCAGGAAACCAGCCAGCCGCCGAATTCC
>NZ_KE992777.1:183875-239523 GCF_000466465.2 Clostridium sp. KLE 1755 | reverse complement strand
TGGCGGCGCTGGCCGCCTGCCTGCTGTGCGGTACTTATTTTACAATCCCCGCCTACGCCCAGAGCAGCGAACCGCAGGCCGAAACCGCACCGGCTGAAACCGTGGCCCCGGAAGAACCAGCGGAGCCCAACCCCTTCACCCCGGACGGAACCGGAACCGTGGTGGATAAGGCCACCGACAAGGACGGGAAGGAATTTTACACCATCACCACCCCGGACGAGAATATCTTCTTTCTGGTGATTGATAACCAGAAGTCCAGCGAAAACGTCTATTTCCTGAACGCCGTCACGGAAACAGACCTCCTTCCCCTTGCGGAAAAAGACAGTGAAGGTAAGGCTGTAGAGCCGGAAACCACACCCGCACCGAAAGCGGAACCGGAAACGCCCACGGAGGAACCGGAACAGCCGGAGCCCGCGCCCAAAGAGGATAAGGCAGACAACGGCCTGTTCTCCCTCCTTCTGGTTGCGGCGGTAGTCCTGATTGGCGGCGGGGCCGGATATTACTTCAAAATCTATAAGCCCAAACATCAGGCCCCGGACTTGGAGGATGATTACTGCGAGTATGAGGAAGAAGCCGGGGAACCGGAGGAATCCGAAGAAGATGATACCCCGCCGTGGGACGAGGAAGAACTGGAAGCAGACGGGGAAGAAAAGGAGGACAGGGAATGAATTTCACAGACAGCCCTTTTGAACAGATGATGAAGGAGGCTCCCCGTCCGGGCAGGGGCAGCTCCGGCCCCTGCGCCGGGTGCCGTTATGCCAAAGAGTGCAAAAATCAGAAAGGACGCTGCCGGAAAAAGTTCCGTGCCCTGCTTGTGGAGCCGCAGGCTTCGGGCCAACATGGCCCGAAGTCCTGATGGCCCGGGAGCTGACCCGTGACGAGAGGAAGAAAATCCGGGGGCTTGTCACGGGCATGTGCGCCAGCTATGACAGCGAAACCGGCTTGTGCCTCCCGCTGGACTGCCCCTGCTATATGCTGAATAAATGGCGGACAGGCGCTTACTGCCGCTACTTCCGGCGCTCCGTCCTGCCCCTCAATCCGGCATTGGAAACTGCCTTATTGGAGGAAGGGCCCGCCCCCGGGCTCCGGCCCTGCACGGTCTGTGGCAGGCCCTTTTTGCCGATGGGGCGGCAAGCCTACTGCTCCGAAGCCTGCAAGGCCGAGGGGAACCGCAAAAAGAGCCGGGAACGTATGCGCAAAATGAGGAGGAAAACGGAGGGCTCCTGTTACGTTTTGCCCTCTGGGAAAACCTGATTTTGCAGGATTTCTAAGAGGCAGAACCGGGGCCGTGATAATCTGATACCTCCGCCCCCGGTTTTGCCGTTTATTTCGTAACATCACCAGACTTCGGGCCATGCTGGCCCGAGGCCGGAAAGGAGAATCTGCATGGAAGATTTAAAAGGGTATCAAATCCAGAAGGAGGCCGTCTTTGAGAATGGCCGGGGCTTTGCGCTGGCCCATAACCCGGAGGCGCAGTCCCCCTCCGTAATCTGGCATTTCACGGTTATGCCGGAAGGGGAACGCAATTATTATGGCTATACGGCCTGCCGTGGTATCCTGCCGCCGGAAAAAGAATTTGAGAGGTTCCTGTCCTCCTACGACTATGTTTACAAGGTTCCGCAACTGCCGGAGGGCAAAAGGCCGATGGTAACGGATTATTACCGGTATTACACCCACTATCCCCTTGATAAAAACACCTTCCCAAAATCAAAGGAGCTGGGACTGTTGGAGATTGCGCCTTACGATAACCGGACGATGGTAGAAGGCAATTCCATACGGACGTGGGGAGAACTGATTTATACAAAGCCGCTGCCGGAAAAGCTGGTGGCTGATTATGAGCTCAAACCCTCCCGCCTGAATCCTGACATAAGAAAGAAAATGGAGGAACAGACGCAGGCGCTTGGCAAATGGGAGGACAGCCGCCATTTCGGTGACAAACGGCGGTTGACGTGGTTCCACCCGGATTTTGGGACTTATATCCTGAAACAGCCCCTTTCCCCGGAACAGCTTTCCGAACGGATTGAGGCCATGGAAGAATTGGAGGCAGAGCGGAAAGAAAAACGGTCGAGCACCGCCCAGCTCCGCAAAGAGGCGAAACAGGAAAAGGAAAACAGGGAACCGTCTGCGAAAAAGGGCGGCCACTCCCACGAGGACAGATAGGAGGACGAACCATGCACGAAAAAGACAATTATTTAAAAAACGCAGAGCTTTCCACAGAGCAGAACTGCAACATGATTGACGGGATTCCCAACAACACGCCGCTCCCTCCGGCTCCCCCGGAACCGGACAGAAAGCCGCTGGATAAAGTAAAGGAGCCGCCCTCCCGCAAACGGAGCCGGGAACGTGAGGACAGATGAAAGGCCGCAGGCGCGATATCCACCTTCATGTGATGGTGACGGCGGAGGAACTGGCAAGAATCCGGGAACGCATGGACGAGGCCGGTATCACCAACGCCGGGGCCTATGTGCGCAAGATGGCATTAAACGGCTATATCCTCCATGTTGATCTCTCTCCCGTAAAAGAGCTGGTTTCCCTTCAGCGGCGGTGTGCCAACAATCTCAATCAGGTGGCCGTCCACGCCAACATGTACGGCGTATACCCGGAGGAAATCGCAGGGCTCCAGCGTGATTATGAAACGCTGTGGGGGCAGGTTTCCGATGTACTCAAAGAGCTTTCCGAGCTGGTGGCAAAGTAACAGACGGGGCGGCGGCCATGGACAGTTATGGCCTGCCGCCCTGTCTTTTTTTGAGCTTCGGGCCACCATGGCCCGAAGTCCCAAACAGCCGCCAAAAGGCAACCTTGATTTATTGGCGGTAAAAAAATATAATAGTGGTGTTGGCGAGGAAAGGGGGTATGTATGCCAAAGAAGCGGCGAGGGCGTCCGGCCACAGACAACCCAAAAAACCTCCGGGTAGATGTACGTCTGACCCCGGAGGAATTAGAGCTGTTGGACGGATACTGCCAGGAACGGGGCGTGTCACGCCCACAGGGCCTGCGGGATGGAATCAAAGCCCTTCATGCAGACAAAAAATAAGGAAAGCGGTGCCCGTTGGCGAACGTATTACACCGCTTTCCCCACAGCCACCTGCGAGGCGGCCGCATAAATATTATACACTGTGCGGCTGTGTCCTGCAAGGCGTTGTGAAAAACAATACGGAAAGGACAAAACGGCATGGAACGAATTTTAGAAGCACTTGCAAACGATGACCTCTCTACTATGGCAAGCACCATAAAGGAGAACCCGGAATACGGGGAAAGCATGAAAGAAATCTGCGAAATTGAAAATATCCTGTATGCGGCGCTCAATCCCACGGAAAGCAGCCTGTTAAAAAAGCTGGAAGATCTGCAACTGGACGTGGCCGAATTATCAGCTACCGCCCGTTTCATTGACGGCTACCGGCTGGGTGTCCTGATGATGGCGGAGGTATTTGCCGTACCTTACGGTTCAGAAGAATAGGGGGGATTTCTATGTATCGTATCATAGAACAACTGTATGACGCACCCATTGGCATGAACAGCATACAGCCGGGACAGAATCCCGAACTTATGAAAATGGCCCGCAACCGGGAAGAAAAGCGGCAAAAACTGATTGCCACACTCTCCCCGGAGCAGAAAAAACTATTTGATGAACTCGTCCAGGCAGATGAAGAAATAGAAAGTTCAAGGGCCTTTGACAAGTTCAAATATGGCTTTCATCTTGGTGTCCTGATGATGATGGAGATCATGGAAAGCTACGAGGATATGCTGGCCTGACACTTCTTTCCCCAGCGGCTTCGGGCCAGTGTGGCCCGAAGTCCCGGGACAGGATTCGCTAATCATTCGCAACATTCCTGTCCCAGAGCCGCCATGGTAAAATATAAGTAGAAAGAATAAAAGGAGGCGTTATAAATGAGATTACTGCTAAAGCTGTTTGCCGCTCCCGTCATGCTGGTGCTGACAATCCTTGCGGCCATGTTGATGTTCCTGTTTGATATCTGTTCATTTCTCCTGACAGTGGCTTCTGTCATAACGGCGCTTTTGGGTATCGGGCTTTTCTTTACGCCCACCCCACACGGCGGGTTCATCTTCCTGTTTCTGGCTTTCCTGCTTTCCCCCTATGGATTGCAGGCGGTTGCCGGGCTTCTGATTGAGGCGGTGGACGGGCTGGGCAGTTCCCTCCGCCAGTTCCTCGTAAGCTGATACTGCTTCGGGCCACACTGGCCCGAGGCCAATGACGGCGGCTCGCAAGGGCCGCTGTTCTGTTTGGGAAGGAGGGATTCATCTGGCTACCACCACTCTTTTGAAGCGTCACGCCAATGAGGGAGAAACCATAGCCGAGGCAGTCCGTGACTGTCTCGACTATGGGAAAAATCCTGAAAAGACGGAGAACGGAAAATACGTTTCCTCATACGAGTGTGACCCGGCCACGGTGGCCGCCGAGTTCCTTTTGGCAAAGGCCAGCTATAAGGCTATCACAGGCCGGGAGCAGAAAAAGGAGGACGATATCCTGTGCTATCAGATACGCCAGTCCTTCCTCCCCGGGGAGGTTACGCCAAAGGAGGCGAACCGTATCGGGTATGAGCTGGCTATGCGCTGGACAAAAGGCCGCCATGCCTTTATCGTCACCACCCATACGGACAAGAAACACATTCACTGTCACATTTATTACAATTCAACGACCCTCGACTGCACCCGGAAATTCCGTAATTTCTGGGGCTCGTCCTTTGCCCTGCGCAGGCTCTCCGACCGGCTGTGTCTGGAAAATGGATTATCCATTGTGGAGAATCCGAAGCCCCGGAGCAAAGGGGATTATAAAAACTATGGCGAATGGCTCCAAAACAGGGAGAGGCCGCTTAACTTTCAGGATAAACTGCGGCTGGCAATCGACACGGCACTGGCAAAGCGCCCCGGCAATCTGGCGGCCTTCCTCTCCCTCATGGAACAGGCTGGTTATGAAATCAAGAAGGTCAGAGGCGGCGGCCTGTCTTTCCGGCTGGCCGGACAGGGGCAGGAACGGTTTACCCGTCTGCGGGCCTCCACGCTGGGGGAAGGGTATGACTTAAAAGACATACTGGCTGTCATAGACGGGAGCCGAAAACGCTCCGGCCAAAGCCCCCGCAAGGTCAATCTGCTGGTGGATATTCAGGCAAAGCTGGCCGAGGGGAAAGGGCCGGGATATGAGCGCTGGGCTAAAGTATTCAACTTAAAACAGATGGCCGCCGCACTCGCCTATTTGCAGGATAACGGCCTGACGGAATACGGGGAATTGGAGAAAAAGGCCGCCGAGACAACAGACTGTTTCCACGTCCTCTCTGACCAGATAAAGCGGACAGAGAACGCCATGAATACCAACCGGGAACTGAAAGCGGCCACGGTACAGTATGCCCGCACACGGCCTGTCTTTGAGAAATACAAAGCGGCAAAATACAGCCGGAAATTCCTTGCGGAGCATGAGGCGGACATTGAGCTTTACCGGGCGGCACAGGCTGACTTGAAGCGTCTGCTTGACGGGGCGAAGCTCCCGAAGATGGACGTACTAAAAGAAGAAGGACGGAGGCTGGCGGAGCAGAAACGGAAGCTCTATGCGGAGTATCAGAGAATACGGCGGGATATGCAGGAAGTCAACACGGCGAAAGCAAACATTGATTATCTGCTGGGCTATGCCGGGCAGGATAAAAAGAAAGAACAGGAGCGATAGAGACGGTGAAAATAAGGAGCAAAGCGACGCAGCCACTTCGGGCCAGTATGGCCCGAAGTTCCGGGTTTGGGGCGGGCCCCAACAAGCCTCCTCCGTGCCATCTGTGGCCACGGAGGAATTGCTTGCCATTTAGTGACACCCCGAAAAATGACACAAAAAAACAGAGGCTCTTACTCCTGAACCTCCGTTTCCCTTGCTTTTTTCAGCCCTTCGGCTGTGGCCTCCATGACAACAAGCTCCTTCTCATTCATCGCATTGAGCATAACATCAATGTGCTTACGGCAACTTTCCCCGCTCCGCTGATTTTCCTTGTAGAAAAACTGGTCTACGGAAATATCAAACATGGTAACGAGCTTGAAGAACAGATTAAAACTGGGGTGTTGCCCCTTGTTCTCAATATTCATAATTGTGCGGTCAGTTTTTCCAACTAATTCCGCAACATAGGCTTGCGTCCAGCCCCGTTCCTCACGGGCCTTTTTGAGAGCCAGCCCTAAGCCATGAAAGTCAAACTTTCTCTCGTCTTGGTACATAATTTATCACCCTATGTCATTGTACATTTCAGGTGATAGTATTGGAATGTAATAGAATTTTATGCAGAGTAGTATTTTATTTCATATTATTATAATGTTGCCATGAAAAAGATGTTCATATATAATGTATGTGGTTTAATGTAATAAAGTTTAACACAATATACATAAGGAGTTGCCTATGCAAAACATATTACTTATTGAAGATGAAGAAAATCTCAATCGTGGAATTAGCCTAAAATTAAAAAAAGAAGGCTATACGGTTTTCTCTGCCTCCACTGTAACCGAAGGTTTATATATATTTCACAATAATAAAATTGATCTTGTCATTTGCGATATTGGCTTACCTGACGGAACTGGCCTAGACGTCTGCAACACTCTCCGCAAAAAAAGTGATGTACTTTTTCTATTCCTAACCGCCTTAGATACAGAGGTGGATATGATAACCGGCTACGAAATGGGGGCTGATGATTATATAACAAAACCATTCAGTATGAGTGTGCTTATCTCAAAAATCAACGCCATATTAAAACGTAACGCTAGGTCACTTGATACGGTAATTCATTCAGGAGAACTCACCTTCTTTTTAGACGAAAAGCGTGTTACAAAAGGTGATACTCCCCTCTCCATCACACCAACGGATTGGAAGTTATTGACGGTCTTTATTGAAAATCCACGACGTATTCTTTCCCGCAACCAACTACTTGAACACTTATGGGATATTAATTCAGACTATGTAGATGAAAATGCTGTTGCTGTTAATATCCGGCGGCTTAGGGAAAAAATCGAAACAGACCCCTCCAATCCTGTTTATATTAAAAATGTGCGCGGATTAGGATATGTCTGGGAAATGGAGTGTGACACCAAATGATAGTCAAAAAAGAGGTTTCACTTTTGTTCAAGCTAATTCTGATTTTCTTGTTTGTTATTTTTGCCGCTGAAATTATTGTACTGCCCAAAATAGAACATGATATGTTAAAAGAGGCAGGCAGGCAAGAACTGGTAACAGTACAACAAATCTGTGGGGCTGTGCTTGAAAACAACCCAGAGCTTGAACAAAATTTTATTTTGGGGCTTCGCAAGCCAACAAAACATTGGCAAGAAACCGGAGAAAAAATTTTGAATCAATATGGCTATGACGAGAATCATTTACTATCGGATAACACACTTTACGCCTCTTACCTGATTGCATGGAAAAACTGGACAGCCTTTTTTCTGATTACCGCAATCCTGTTTCTGTTTGCCTTGCTTTTATATATTTATATTAATATCCGCGGTTATAACCTGAAATTATCGCAGATATTAGAACAGTATTTATCAGAAGATTTCTCTTTTGCATTTAGTACGGAACCGATTCGCAAAGGTCGAATTGATTTTATGATAAATCAGGTAGGCGACCGCCTAAAACAGTTAGGACACCAAATTAAAACAAAAAATACGAAAATCATTCAAGAAAAAGAAAGCACAAAAGCACTTGTCACAGATATATCTCACCAACTAAAAACACCGATGGCGGCGTTAAAAACATGTTTTTATATGTATCTTGATGCTGGGAACACTGATGAGAAAGCCGAATTTTTACAAAGAAGCCAGACACAATTAGTAAAGCTGGAGCAGTTGATTTCCAGCTTGATGAACATATCACGTTTGGAGACTGCCATGATCTCCCTGTCCGTACAGCCTGTATTTCTAAATGATTTACTTGTAACTGCGGTTAATGGAATTTATGAAAAAGCCAGAAAGAAAAATATTGAAATTGCCTTGCAAGAAATTGAAAATATCTCCTTACAATTAGATGAGCATTGGACGAGCGAAGCGATTATCAATGTCTTAGACAATGCAGTGAAATACAGCCCCGAATACAGCCATATTAACATTTCCGTGCAGAAACAACATTTTTATACCCGCATTGAAATTACAGACGAGGGTATCGGTATACAAGAAAGCGAGTATAATAAAATTTTTCTGCGCTTTTATCGTTCCAACGAGCCAGCCATAAAAAAGATAGAAGGAAGTGGTGTCGGTCTGTATTTGACCCGTATGATTCTGGAACGTCAGGGAGGAACAATCAGTGTTAAATCAGCTCCGGGAAAAGGCAGCACCTTTATTCTGCAATTTAAAAATTGATTGATAAAAGGCCGGAGAATCCGGTCTTTTGTTATACATAAGTAAGCTGTGCTATCTTCGGGACAGGTTGGCCCGAAGTATCCCTTCTGTTATACAACGGTAAGCTATCCTGTAAGGTTCCTGTAAGTATTCTTTGATAAAGTAAATTAGGGAAGGGTACGAAGGAGGTGAAACATGGATACAACGTTAATTACTAACTATTTTGAACTCTATGGTGGTTTGGCAATCTTTGTTATTGTCCTGTTGGAATATTTGAATCTTCCTGGATTTCCAGCCGGGATTATCATGCCGCTGGCTGGTGTCTATGCCGCAAAAGGAGGACTTAGCCTCTTGTCAGCAATTACTATTTCTGTTGCCGCCGGAGAACTTGGAAGCTGGATATTATATTTTTTAGGCGCATATGGTGGAAATGCCTTCTTAAAAAGGTATCTGAATAAATTCCCGAAGCATGAACCTGCCATAAACCGCACATTTGAGTTAATCCGGCGCAAAGGTTATTATGGTATTTTTTTCAGCAAACTGATTCCGATGATCAGGACTGTAATTTCTATCCCAGCCGGAATTATGAAGATGGATTTTACAAGGTATTCTATTGCTTCGTTTTTCGGCGTAACTGTTTGGAATACGGTGTTTGTCGGAGCCGGGTACATAATTGGAGAACCTATATTGAATTTAATTGCGGGGAGGTGAGGGAATGAGGATTGCTATGATGACAAATAATTATAAACCGTTTGTCGGTGGAGTACCTATCTCTATTGAGCGTCTTGCAGATAGTTTACGGGCTTTAGGAAATACTGTTTATATTTTTGCTCCAGATTATAAATCCAATGTTCCAGATGATGAATATACGTTTCGGTTTCCGACAACACAAAAAAGAATTGCAGGTGCGGTTCCTGTTCCCAGTCTTATGTACCATCATGTTAAGGGAATCATTTCAACACTGGCTATTGATTTAATTCATGTTCATCACCCTGTTATGATTGGAAATGTAGCAACTCGTCTGGGAAAGGAATTACATATTCCGGTCGTGTTTACTTATCACACAAGATATGAGCAATATCTGCATTATTTAAAACCTCTGGGATATTTGCAAAATAAGGCTAATGAGGGCTCTGTCTTTGGAAAATTAATTATCGGCTTTGTCCAGGAGCAAATTGTACAACGCTATCTCAATTATTTTATTAAGAAATGCGATATGGTTTTTGCGCCAACAGAATCTATTCAAAAGCGCCTAAAACAGTATGACTTTTATACGCCCGTAAATATCGCACCAACGGGCTTGCCAGAAAATAGTTTTGAAGCCCACTCTGGGGCTACAGAGATTCGACAGCGCTATTTACAAGGCAAAAAGTATCTTTTCTGCACTGTTTCCAGATTGGCAAAAGAAAAAAATCTTTCCTTCATGCTTCAAGGTATTGCAAAAGCAAAAAAACAGTCAGGAGATATTTTCAATGTAATTGTCATAGGTGATGGACAGGATAAGAACTATTTACTAAACCAGTCTGCCAACTTGGGAATTGATAAAAACGTATTTTTTATTGGTGAAATACCCAATCAGATGATTCCAGACTATCATCAGGCTTGTGATTTGTTTCTATTTTCTTCAAAATCTGAAACACAGGGGATTGTACTATTAGAAGCCATGGCCGCTTATCTGCCTGTTATCGCAATAAACGCAACCGGTGTTGCTGATGTTGTGGAAAATGGACAAAATGGAATACTCTCCACTGATTCGACAGAAGAATGGGCGAAAAACTTAGTCTTTATTATGAAAAACCGGAATGTTCTTACAGGAATGAGAATAGGAGCCAGAAGAACAGCCCAGCGTTACAGTGAGAAAATAATTGCGGCTCGTATTTTAAGTCATTATCAATATCTACAAAAAAACTATCAGGCAGAACAATGGCTTTATTATCATTTAGGCAGAAACTATCAAACCATATTATTAAAGGAGAATTATTAAGATGGATATTATTCTTGAAACAAAAGACCTTATAAAAACATATGTCACTGGAATCAATACTTTTAATGCGGTGAATCATACTTCAATCCGCATTGAACGGGGAGACTTTGTTACGATTGTAGGTAAATCCGGTTCCGGCAAAAGTACACTGCTTCATTTAATTGGAGGTTTAGATTCTCCCACTTCAGGAGAAATCTGGATTGACAATGAATGTATCACAAAAATGTCTGAAGAAGATTTATCTGCATTCCGCAGGCGAAAAATTGGTTTTATCTTTCAGGCGTTTAATCTGGTTCCCTCGTTAAATGTTTGGGAGAATATAATCCTGCCTATCGGTCTTGATGATAAGAAGCCAGATATGCCCTATCTGAAAGAGATTATCGAAATGCTGGGACTGACTGATAAACTCACCAATCTTCCTAATACATTATCAGGAGGACAGCAACAACGTGTTGCTATTGCAAGAGCGCTTGCAACAAAACCCGCTATCATTTTAGCAGACGAGCCGACAGGAAACCTCGATTCTAAAACCAGTGATGAAGTAATGACACTTTTAAAAACCTCTGCTTTCAAATATGAGCAGACACTTATTGTAATCACGCATAATGAAGATATTGCACAGATGGGAAAACGTAACCTGATAATTACAGATGGCAAGGTGGTGGAAGAATGAAAACAGTTTATCATTTAGCATTCAGCCGTTTAAAGTACAATAAGGGACGATCTTTTCTCATTGCTATTGCTATTGCTTTAATGACAACGCTCCTAATGGCTATCGGCAGTTCTGCTTTTACCTTTATCCGCTATCAGCAGATAGAAACCGAACAAAATGCTGGGAATTACCATGTCATTTTGAAAGGAGTTACACCAGAACAGATTTTTAAATTGGAAAATCATACTGATGTAGAATCTGTTTTGACAAGGGAAAGTATTGCCTCCATAGAAATTTCAAAACTTAGCGCATTTTTAAATTATGAGGTATTAAGAAAAGGAAGTATTAAACAAACAGAATTAAAAGAAGGTAATATGCCATCAGAGGCAAACGAAATTGCCGGGCCTCCTGCTCTGTTTGAGCGATTGGGAGTAGCACCGCAAATTGGGCAAGAGATACAGCTACCCTTACGGATTCAAGGGGGCGCTATACAAAATTTTGAATTTGTGATTAGTGGAATCTTGGAACAGCAAGATATATCTAATCTCAATGTAAATGAAACACGGCTTGTCTACGGCGCATATATTTCAGAAAAATTCGTTGAACAGAATGTTATGCCGGAAAAACGTGTCTATAATGCTTATCTCCGCATTATGAATGAAAAAGAGTATGCCAAAGATGAAATCGAGGAAATGTGTATAGAAATAGCTGAGGATGTAGGGTTGAGTAAAGCGGACGTTTCCTACAACGACCAATACCTTACTTATATGACTAATCCCAGTATAGAAGCGCAGAAGGTAATGGTTGGATTTGGACTTTTGGTGATTATCCTTGGCGGCATGGTAATTTACAGTATTTATTATGTTTCCGTCATATCTAACATTCAGGAGATGGGCAAGTTAAAAGCACTTGGAGCAACAAAGAAGCAAATACGGCGGCTACTTTCAACAGAAAGCATGACACTTTCTATTATTGGTATTCCGTTAGGGATTCTGTTAGGCTACCTCATAACAGCGGCCATGTTTACGTTGATTATATTTACAGGCGAAAGTGAGGTCGATACATTTTGGTATCCTGCTGTAGTTCTTGCAGTCATAGCCGCCGTTCTGCTCACGATATTAGTTTCTATCCGAAAACCAATGAAAATGGCGTCGGCAATATCACCAGTTGAAGCCATGCGATATCAAGAGCCGCAGGGGAAGAAAAAGCAGAAAAAATCTTTTAAAACTCTCTCTATCTCAAAATTAAGTTATGCAAATTTACAGAGAAACAAACGCAGAACCATAGTGACGCTATTGGCACTTGGTTTCTCTGGAATTTTATTTATGGTGACTGCCAATGTCGCAAACAATCTGAAAGCAGAAAACTATGCAAGAATGCTTATGCCAAAAGGTGACTTTGAAATAAGCCTTAATTATGCGTTGAACGATCAGGAATACCCGGAAAATAATCTGAATTTCCTCCAACAACAAAATTTTTTTGGAGATAGCTTAAAAAATCTAATAATGTCTATTAATGGGGTGGAACGTATAGAAGAAAACCATACTGTATTAGCAGAACCGGAAAATGTAAAATTAGAAGAACAGCGGGTTGAGTTGAAGGGAATCTCTGAAGGTGATTTAGATTCTTTGAAAGGCACATTAAAACGTGGTTCTCTGGACTATAACCAACTTATACAATCTAACGGAATTATTTTCACTTGGGATATTTTATTTGAAGAATATGGATTTCATATTGGGGATACGATAGAATTAACACTCTATGATGGTAATAGGAAAATCCCTTTTACTGGTACTTTATTAGCCAGTACAAACAGTAGTGAAGAAACGTTCTTAATTGCTGATGACATACTGGAAAGCCTGATTACTGATGTAAATCCTACAACAGCATTATACATTACTGTTCGTCCAGAAAAATTTGATAGCATAAAAACACAACTGAACTCACTGCAACAGAATAATTCCCATTTTTCATTCAAAGCATATGATGAAGAAATGGGTATAGCTGAACATGTAATTCGTTCTATCCAGTTTACTATCTATGGACTATTGGCTGTGATTGGTATTATTGGATATATCAGCCTTGTTAATACTATGATCACAAGCATTTTGGTCCGAAAAAAAGAATTGGGAATTTTACAGGCTATTGGCTTATCAGACAAACAGCTCCGGCAAATGATACACCGAGAAGGAATGTTTTTCACATTTGGTACACTATTATTAGCTCTTGTATGTGGCAACGGATTAGGTTACATATTGGTACGCTTTATAAAAAACACGAAAATATTGATGATAAACAAATATGAGTACCCATTTATTCCAACGGTTCTTTTAATTGTTGCAATCTTTCTGGGACAGATAGCTATTACATTTTTTACGAACCGATATATCCACAAACAATCATTAGTTGAAAGAATGCGAGATTAAAACGAAAAACTGATTATCATTCCATCTGCCCGGCGGCAGAAAAGAAAAAAACCGTCGCTGGGTAGCACTTTTCCATACCTATATTGTATATCGCAACGGCGGTTTTGATTTTTCAAAGCCGCCGTTTCTTTATGCCTCAATGGGGAGGAATGACGACTAATTCTGGCAATAATGGCGGCTTATGGAGGTAGCCGCCATGACACAAAATAAGCGCCGACAAATTACGACAGAAATCTTCCTGTTAAAAAAAGTCCGTATCCTACGCAGGGACAGTCTGGTAGCTTATATGAAATTCTTTATGCCATAACCGATAATGCAATTTCATGCGCCTGTATAGCTTTTTGCTGTGCAGGCGTTTTTGCGTTCTTATGGACAAACCTCGGGCCAACATGGCCCGAAGCACAGCCCCGGTGCCGATCTCCACCGCCTCTATTTCGGTTGCTCATTCACCCAACACCGAAATGGAGGAAATTATGACTACTATAAATCTCCGGGACTATTACCCGTTTTATACCCACGACTATTTCATTGACGTACCTGACGAAGTGGTGGAACTGTTCAAAGAATTTGACCGAAAAGAGGCGGCCTATCGTCTGCGTACATACCGCCATAAAGCCTACTACTCTCTTGACCGGAATGACGGCATTGAGCATGAGGCGCTTTTTGTTTCCCTCTCTCCCCATGAACTGTATGAGCGCAAGATTTCCATGCAGGAGCTTCATGCCGCCATATCCAGTCTGCCGGACAAACAGGCGAAACGTGTCTATGCCCATTTCATTCTTGGCATGAGCCAGACAGATATTGCCAAAGCCGAAGGTGTCAGCAAAATGGCGGTAAGCTATTCCATTGAACGCGCTTTAAAGTCCATGGAAAAATATTTAAAAAATTCTTTGGATTGACTTTACAGAGAAGCGATTTTTGAAATGGTTTATGAGAGGCAAACAGACTCGGGCCAACGTGGCCCGAAGAAAAATACGCCTTGACTGCAATTTGAAAGCTGAATAAAAAGATACCCGGATACGAAGGGTTGATGTGTCCAGTGACAGGCCCGCCATGACCTCCATTGTCAGAGAATGGGGAGAGCGAAAAGGCTCATGCCGCAGGCAGGCCGTGGCTGGTCTGCCGGATAAAACACAAAGACCTTGTTACTTGCGTTTAGTCACCGTCCGAGCGTGAAGCGGCCTTGCAAGCCGTGAGCCGTCGCAGGCCATGAGAACGCCTTGCCATCAGAATGGGGAGAGTTGAGATACTATGGGGTGGACATGCCTACACCCGTCCGGGAATCTGATAAGTAACATCATATCATGGGGAGCCACCCGGCCTTACTGTCTTGTGACAGGCCAAATCTTCCGGTGCGGCTTCCCTGTTTTTCAAGAAGGAGTTTTTCAATGGGTAGAACATTTGAGGAAATTCAGGCTATGGCGGCAGACCCATGGAGTAATGACGCCTGCCGTGGCTACGTCATTTGGGCCATGGAGAACTGCGGATTTAAGCCGCCAGAAATAAAACAGGTTGTAGCCGAGTTATACACCGTATTTGACTTTAAGACCATTGAAGAAGCGGCCAGTCATTATTATGAAAGTTCTTTTTAACTTCGGGACAACCTGACCCGGAGTTTTAATTTTGCCCATTTTAAATTTCATCTATAGGATAAGCCTCAAACCGCATATGATGTAGCAAGCATACATAGAGGTGATTGTTATAAAAAGAGGAAAAGAAATCTGTTACTTACTTCAAAAAGCTGACACTGACAGTAATGAAATTGCTGAAAAAAAAGAACATCTGATAAAGCAGGGGTATCTTGTTGTCACCATTATCGAGGGTGCGGAACACATGGAGAAAGGTTTGCGGGAGGTTGTGAAGAACCATTTCCACTAATCATTCGCAACATTGTGTTATTCCCCCTATATAGTACAATATAGGTATAACGATAAGGAGGACGATATTATGATTTCAAAATTAACAGATACCCCTGAAATTATAGATGGCTATGTTCGGCTTTCCAGAGACGATAATAAGCGGAACTACTCGTCTATTGAAAACCAAAAAAAGATTATCCAACAATATGCAGAAGAAAATAACATGATAATCCGCCACATTTATGAAGATGACGGAATTTCCGGTTATTCATTCAACCGGCCCGATTTTCAAAAAATGATGGCTAGTCTTGATACCATTAACATCATTGTTGCTAAAGACTTATCCCGAATTGGCAGACACAATGCAAAGGTACTACTCTTTCTTGAAGAAATGGAGGAAATGGGAAAACGTGTTATCCTGATTGACGATAACTACGATTCTTTTTACTCTGATGATGATATAATCGGTATCAAAACATGGGATAATGAACGTCATGTAAAAAATACAAGCCGGAAGGTAAAGCGAATCAAGCGCATGGAGCAGGAAAGCGGAACGCTTGTCAGCCAGACACCATTTGGCTATACCAGACACCCTCTCAATAAACAGATGATTTTGATTGATGAAGAAGCCGCCGCTATTCTTAATCTGGAAAAGGAAATTTATCTGGACGGCAACGGAATACGAAAAACGGCTGAAATACTTTCAGAACGTGGTGTTCCCACTCCCAGTATGATAGATAAAGAACGTCATGAATCGTTAGGGCTTGTTTATAATAAGCAGGTAGCCTATCAGTGGAGTTACGGAATGGTAAAGGACACATTATTCAACGACTATAACAATGGTGTCCTTAGAACACACAAACGGGAACGTGTTACAATAAACGGTAAAGATAAAAAAGTTCCTAAAGAAAATCAATATATTTTTCCGAATCATCACCCCAAAATTTTTGATGATGATACCATGAAGCTGTTAAATGAAGTCAAGGACAGCCGCCATCATAGCAAATATAGAGGACAGAGAGCCCATGTAAACCTTTTTTCCGGCTGTCTGTACTGTAAAGACTGTGGCTGGAAACTAACGGCAATTAACCGCCCTAACCGTGGGAAATATTACGTGTGCGGCACTTACAATAAAAAGGGAAAGCAGTTTTGTCAACATGCCCACCTTGTGACAGAAGAAACCCTGATGGACGCTCTTGTTAAATATCTGGTTCTCTGCCGCGACAGTCTTGCAGATATTATCCAGAATTTTGACTTGTCAAAGCTAAAGGTAGAAACCTTCACTCCCACTGACAGCAAACAGCGTTTAGAGGCCGAACTTGAAAAAGTCAAAGAAGAACTAAAGGTTCTCATAACGCAAAAGGTAAGGGAGATTACCGCCAATCCTTCCATGAATGAGATTATCACTGAAACTTATACGGCCCTTCAAAGTGATAAAATGGAGCGTATTTCCGCTATTGAAAAAACGTTGCAGGATTTAACAAAGGAGCCTCATATCCCCTCCACCACAATCAAGCCCAGCTTACAGACGGCGCTGGACATTCTGAACGAGGTTCTTGAAAAGAAAGAACTAAGCAGAAAAGATATTGAGGTTCTGGTTGAGAAAATCATAGTGGATAAGGACGGCAACGTAGATATTTACCTGAAACACGGCCTTGGCAACCTTGCCGCCTATGATTTCAGGGCAGACAAAGAAAACCTGAAACTGACTATGCTGATTGAATCTATCCGGCTTCTGGAAAAGGACGAAACAGGCTTTACCTCGGTAAAATTCCTTGCCGACAGCCTGAAAGAGATGGGCTATCCCATGCACAAAAAGAAGTTTGTGACTTACATGGAGCACTTACTTGACTTAGGGCTGGTTGAGAAAACAGGAATCTACCATTATCCCTATAGAATCGTGGCTTCTCGACAGCAACTGCGTGATGTGGAAAAAATGTTCATCGTGGTAGGGCAGACTGGAGGAATGCCGGAAATGGTCTTCGAATACATCCTGAAAAAGAACGGCATCGATCCGCAGGCAGACCTGACAATTGACCAGAGCATTGATTTCGGTTCCACCGCAGCCGCATTTTCCGGCGGGCAGGGTGATTTTACCGTAGAATTTGAACCACATGCCACCGCCCTGGAAGCCAAAGGCGACGGTTACGTGGTAGCATCTCTGGGCGAGGATTCCGGATATGTCCCTTACACGGCTTTTTCCGCGAAAAAGGGCTATATTGAGGCGCATCCCGACGTAATCCAGTCCTTCACCAACGCCCTCCAGAAGGGTATGGATTATGTAAAGAGCCACACTCCTGAAGAAATTGCCGCAGCCATCCAGCCGCAGTTTGAAGAAACCGACAAGGAAACCATCACCACCATCGTCACCAGATATTATGATCAGGATACCTGGAAGGACAATCTGGTTTTTGATGAGGACGCCTTCACCCTGCTGCAGAATATCCTGGAGGAATCCGGCGAGCTTTCCCAGAGGGTTCCCTATACCGACCTGGTAAATACGGAATATGCTCAGACGGCAGCAAAATAACTGTCTCCCCGGCGCTTTACAAAAAATCAGTAGAGGCCTCCGCTTTCTCCCCAACAATAAACCGCAAAGCTTTCTCTTGAAATAAAAAAACCGGCAGCCGCAGACATAATCTGCAGGCTGCCGGCGCTGTTTCAGTCTCTTCCCTGCCCTGTTTCAGCCGCTTCCCTGCCCTCACAAGCCGCTTCCCTTCAAAAGCAACGCGCCCACTGTCCACACCGCTGTCCGATTTTCCTTCCACTGTCTGCCGTCCCCCCCTCAGTGATGGTAAAACCGGACCATAAAGCAGGCTCCTCCCTCCGGCAGGTTCTGCGCCGTAAGGAAACCATTCTGCATCTCAATCAGGGATTTTGCCAGGGACAGGCCGATGCCGATCCCGTTTTCTCCCGCATCCTTTCCCCTGTAAAACCGTTCAAACACATGCGGAAGCTCCTCCGGAGCAAATCCCGCCCCCGTATCCTGGATCATAATCTGGGTATATAACGGATTACAGGTATAATCCATTATGATCAGGCCGCCCTCAGGCGTATGCTCCGCGCAGTTTTTTATCAGATTGGAAAAAGCCTCCATACTCCATTCCATATCCCCCTGAAACGTAATATCGGGATGGTTGGGGATATCCACCCGGATTTTCCGTGCGCGGATTATCTCATCCACGCCTTCCGCCGAAAGCTCCAGCAGGGTAAAAATATCCACTTCCTTTTTTTCCAGCTGCAGCACGCCCGCATCAATTCTGGACAGGGTCAGCAGCGCTTCAATCAGCCGTTCCAGCCGCGCCGTCTGTTTTCTCAGCGAAACCGCCCGCTCTCCCCCCTGTCCGTCCGTTTCCATCAGCTGCGCCACAATGGAAAGGGAAGCTACCGGCGTTTTCAGCTGGTGCGCTATATTCGCCAGATTATCCGCAAAATTCTTCCGCTCCTGCACCGCCGCTTCCCTGGCCAAACGCAGGGCAGTCACCGTTTTGTATATCTCATCCTGCAGCGGGGCCAGCATATCCTCTGCGTCAGGCAGTATGGAGGCTGTCCCCTCCCGGTTTATTTTTTCCAGATATCCGGTCAGCTCCCCGACCCTTTTTTGCCTCTTCTTTTGCACATGCCCATACAGCCCTGCCAGCAGGAGCAGAACCACCGCCGTGCCCGCAAAGGCCGCCCCTATGGAACGCTTCAGATAACCGGAAGCAAAATCCGACAGCCGGTATCCATATGCCGACAGATAGTCCGCCGTTTTTTCCGCCTCCCGTGCAGCCGGCTGCAGCCCCTTCTTTACCAGAAGCATGATTTCCTTTTCCTCCTGCGGATATGCTTCCACCAGGCCGGCTGTGACTTCCGTAAGGATACGCTTCTGGCTCGCCGCAAAATACCGGGCCAGGAGCACTCCCGCACACATGCTGCAAAACAGGCAGCACAAAACCGCCAGAATACCTGCCGCCATAACCGACTGTTTCTTATTCATTCCTCCACATCCTCCATACGGTATCCGAAACCGCGCACCGTTTTGATACAGGCCGGATTCGACAGCTTCTCACGCAGCCTTTTCATGGCAACGGTCAGGGTATTGTCATTTACAAAATTTCCGTTTGCATCCCACAAAAGCTCCAGAAGCTTCTGCCTGGTAAGCGTATGGTTTTTATGCTCCAGCAGCGCTGCAAGAAGCTGGTATTCCAGTGATCCCAGGCTGATTTCTTCCTTATTAAGAAACACCTTCATCTGATTTTTGTCCATGGAAACCGGGCCGCATACCAAATAGCTTCCCCCGGCCTGCCCGGCCCGCCTCAGAAGCGCACAGATTCTGGAATACAGCACCTCCAGTTCAAAAGGCTTGACCAGATAATCATCCGCCCCTTTCTGAAAACCGTTCACAATGTCCCTGGTATCGCCCCTGACCGTCAGAAAAATCACCGGCAGCATGGGCCACTTTTCCCTTATCCACCTGCACAGCCCCTCTCCGCTGCCATCCGGCAGATTCCAGTCCACCAGCACCACAGAGGGCAGCCCTTTGCCCAGCAGCTGCTTCCCCTCCGCAACCGTAGCGGCCGTTATCACCTCAAAGCCCTTTCTTCGCAGGAAAAAAGCCACTCCCTCCGCGATTCCCGCATCATCCTCAATATAATAAATCCTGTGGGCCATATCTGCCTCCTGTCCATGTTTTGCAGTCTCCGCCTGCATCCGATTACTGTATTTACGCCCCTGTATTGCACTCATTTTACCTGCTTTCCATTTGTATTTCAAGAAATAAGGTAAAATGTAAAGGATGGTTCCTCTAACAGGCTCTCCCGCTAAGATCTTCCGCTAAGTTAAAATATCCCGCAGTCCTGCCTCCCCTGGTCACAGTACGGGAAATCCTGCCACAAATGTATGGTAAAACTGTGGTTGGCTTTCTCCTTAAACAATGGTATGATATACTGTAGATACATAAATTCATAAACTATGGAGGGTTAAATTATGAAAAAGAAAATGCTGTGCCTGGTTACCGCACTGCTGCTGGGAGTGCTCCTTGGCGCCTGTTCAGGCAGCTCCGCAGAAAAAATGTTCGGGGTAAAGCTTCCCTCGGGAGATAAGCTTAAGCTGTACATGAGCCGCGCCGATGTGGAGAAAATCATGGGGGACGAGGAATACAAACTGGTAAATAATACCTATGATTATGGCTATATCACCCTTGGCTACACAGATGGCTTGTTATCCTACATCTCTTTTAACGGTGATTCCACTGTTTCCCTGTTAAACGGATTATCATTGGGTGATACCAATTATGATAAATATGATTTTACCGTCTACAACGATAAAGACGGCAACGCCTATTATAAAAATAACAACGGGAAATATGAATTAACCGATACCTTTGATCCTAAAATGGAATTCCAGGACGGCGTTACGGTCACTATTTATTTATCTTCTGAAAAGAAGGTAGAAAGCGTTATGGTTCTCGACTCTTATGTTGCAATGGTACGCAGGCTGGACGGCTGATGCTGTACCCATCAATGCAGAGCATTCCTTATATAAGTATAGTAGAAAAAGATTCGCGGGCAGTTATATCCGCGAATCTTTTTTATATCGTGCCCATGAAAAAACTGCACTAAAAAGCCGGTACGGTAGACAACCCCTGCCTGAGCACCGGCAGCGTGGTATAGGCCTGCACCAGCAAAGTAGGGTTTTCCAGCTTGCGCAGCAGCATTTGTGCTGCCTGGACGCCCAGATCATAAACATCAATGTCAATGACGGTGGGCGCCGGATCAATAATGGAGGAATAGGGATAGCTGTCGAAAGTCAGGAAGGCGGCTTCATCGGGAATCTGCAACTGTCTTTCATGGAGAGCCTTGACGACGCCGAGCGCCAGCGTATTATTTTCACAGATGAAGGCCCGGGGAGGTACGGGCAGGGAAAGGACCTCATGTGTCTGCCAGCAGGCATCCTCTCTGGTGGAATCCGTGTAGCGGATGTATTCGTCAGGCACCCTGTAGCCATAGTCATACATACCACCCAGAAAACCGTTCAGCCGCTGGGTGGATATATGATCCGTGCGCCGTTCACCGATGAATGCGACTTTTTCATAGCCGCATTCCAGCATATGCTGCGCGGCAAACTGCCCTGCCAGGCCGTTGTTTGTGTCGATCCAGCACATACGGCTTCCGGGACCGGGATGGCCGATATGGATATGGGGAAACCGGCTTTCCGTAAGCAGCCTGGAGAGCTGCGGGAAGGAACAGGAACCATGGATGAGAATACCGTCTGCCAGCCCTTTCCCGATAAGCCCGGTGAGATATTCCTGCGGTTCGGCCGTATCCGGGAAGTCCGTCAGCATCAGTGTATATCCATGCTCCGCCAGAGTTCGTCGGACGCCGCAGAGAATGTCAAACATATGTGGGTTACGGTAGGCCTCCTCTTTTTTCAGGCTGGATAAAAAGAGAATATTATGGGACGCACCCTTTGCAAAGCTGACAGCCCTGGCATTGGGCGTATAATGCAGCTTTTTTATGGCTTTGTGCACCCGTTCACAGGTTGCGGGGGAAATCGAGCTCCAGTTGTTGAGTACCTTGGAAACGGTAGAGGTGGAAACACCGGCCTCCTTTGCCACATCGCTTATTGTTACGGCCATGGGAACCTCCTTGTGAAAAAGTGATAAGTTTAAAATTATAGTATAGCGGTTTCCTAACAAAGTCAACGTATTTTACAAAAACCGATAGAAAAGGGAGCCGATAAATGCTATAAATGACTTAAATAAATGGTGCGCATCCTTATTTGAGAAATAAAAGTTGTTTTGGGTAAGCAAAGGACATTGTTAATCAGGAAAGCGGTTTCGCAGAAATGGAGGACGTGAAATGAAAAAGATATTGTGTTATCTTCTGACCGGTGTCATGGCGGCAGGAGTGCTGGCAGGCTGCGGACAGAAAGCGCAGACCGGCACGGAAAATACAGCGCCGGAGGAAAAAGAAGCCGTACAGACGGAGGCCTCCTCCCAGCCGGAAGCTCCGGTACAACAGGAGGCTCCGGTACAGCAGGAGCCGGGTGAGGCGGTTACACTCACCGCATGGCATGATAATGATGAAGCGATGATGAATGCGCTGGCGGATGTGGTGAATGAAGCGCTGGCGGGGGAAAATATCACCCTGAAATTTGAAAAGAAAAGCGATGTGACCGGACAGATCAAGCTGTACGGCACGGATGCTGAAAATGGCCCCGATATGTACCTGTTTGCCCATGATTCGCTGGGCAGCTTCGCGGAAATGGGTATTCTGGAGCCGGTGGGGAACCTGATAAGCGCCCAAAAGGAAGCTGATCTGCTGCCCATGACAATTGAAGCCGCAACCTACAAGGGAGAACAGTATCTTATGCCGGTTTATTATGAAACCGTGCTGTTTATGTATAATAAGGCGCTGTGGGAAGGCGAGATTCCTTCCACCACAGAGGAGCTTTACGACTATATGACGGCTCACACGGATACCGCAGCCGGAACCTATGCGCTGGTGAACCAGCATTCCAACACTTATAATGTGGCCCCCTTTATCAACGGGTTCGGAGGCTATGTCATCGATAAGGATGGAAATCCGGGGCTGGATGCGCAGGCGACAAAGGACGCCATCCTATACAATGAAAAGTTTTCCAGGCTGCAGGCTGACGGGGATTATAATACGGTAACCGCCCTGTTTAATGAAGGGAAAGCGGCGGCAATTATAGGCGGCCCCTGGCTGGTATCCGGAATTAAGGAAGCCGGCATTGATTTGGGCGTCAAAGCCCTGACAGATTTTACGCTTCCCAACGGCAATTCCCTCATTCCGTATTCCGGTGTTCAGTGTATCGGCGTATTAAAATATGCTGCCGAAGCAAAAAAGGAAGCAGTGACAAAGGTGCTGGAGGTACTCGCCGGGGAGGAAGTCGGAATCACGCTGGCCAAAGGATTCAACTGCGCCCCTGCCAACAGCAGGGCCTATGACGACAAGGAGGTTGCATCCAATGAAATGATCCTTGCCATGAAGCAAAGCGCAGAAAAAGCTATCCCCATGCCCAACATTCCTGAAATGAGCGTTATGTGGGGGCCGGCAGAATCCCTGCTTGCTGCAGTCAACAAATCCGGAGAGGATGTGGACACAGCAGCTGAAAAATATCAAAAGGAAGCCCTGACCGCCATACAGGATATGAAATAATTTTGCAGTCCGGTTATGCCCGGAGCATTGCATACAGACATGAAAAATGAATGCGGCGCTTCCTGTACAGCCCGGCCGGCGAAATCCGGCCGGGACAAATCAGAAGGGAATACAATAAAATGATGAACGTAAAGCACAGCGCTCCCCGGAAGCCGGATATTCCGGGGAAGCGGAAGCATCCGGTCCGAAGGCAGCTCCGTCCCTGGGGCTACAGTCTCCCTGCCATGATATTGATTGCCATGATTGTACTCTTCCCAATCCTTTATACCGGCTATATTTCTCTGACCAATATGAATCTTTATCATTGGACGGACTATTCCCTGGTCGGTGCGGATAATTATAAGAGGGCGCTTCTGAAAGTGGATTCAGGCTTCCTGTCGGCCCTGGGCACCACCATACTATGGACGGCTGTCAATATGGTGCTGGACACGGCTATCGCCTACGTGCTTGCCGTGGCCCTCAATACACAGGGGCTGAAGGCGAAGCGCCTGTACAAAACCCTGCTTATTTTCCCCTGGGCGATGCCTGCTTATGTCTCCATTCTGGTATGGCGCGTGGGAATGTTCAATACGGAGTTCGGGCTGCTTAATAAGCTTCTTGTGGCATTCGGGATGGAAAAAGTGGATTTCCTGTCCAGAAATGTACCCGCCTTTATATCCTGCATGGTTTTAAATCTCTGGATGTCACTTCCTTATATGATCCTGATGATGGACGGGGCTTTGCAGAGCATCGACCAGAGCATGTACGAGAGTGCAGTGCTGGATGGAGCCAATCTGTGGCAGAAGAACCGGTATATTACCATCCCTTCCCTGAAAAAAATCATGGCCCCGGCGGTGATCATGACCACCTTTATCACCTTTAAGCAGTTTGATATTATCTACCTTCTTACCATGCAGAAGGGCTCAGTAACCGGGGCTACCGTGTCAACCATCATTACCTATGCCCATCAGAATGCATTTGTCTCCAATAATTATGGATTATCCTCTGCTGTATCCATGATCATTTTTGTAATTATTATCCTGTTTTCCTTCTGGACAAACAGGGCACAGAAGGAGGAAACGGTATGAAACGCTCTGTAAAAAAAACGATTGGCCTGGCTTTTTTAAATCTGTTTTTTATCAGCATATGTCTGGCCGGACTGATTCCGATACTGTATGCTTTCCTGCTTTCTGTCAGCAGCGGAAGCGGAGCGCTTACCACCGGCCTTTCTCTCCTGCCGGAAAAATTCACGCTGGATAATTATCGCAGCATCCTTGTGGAAAAGCCCTTCCTGAAATGGCTTTTCAATTCCGTCCTCCTAAGCACGGGTACAATGGTGCTTGCCATGGGAACGAGCGTCACGGCTTCCTACGCTTTTTCCAGGTTCCGTTTCCCCGGCCGGACGGCTGTCATGCAGCTGCTTCTTCTACTGAACGCCTTTCCCCAGATTTTGTCCATGTTCGCTATCTTCAGACTGTTTAAGCTGCTGAATCTCCTGAATTCCCATGCAGGGCTGATTTTTATTTATTCCGGGAGCATGTGTATTTTTTCCATCTGGAACATGAAGGGCTATTTCGATTCCATTCCCGTTGAGATCGAAGAAGCATCCAAAATTGACGGGGCAGGCAATCTGACGCTGATAGCGAAAATCATCCTGCCGCTGGCACGTCCCGCCATTATTGTAACTGCCGTCATGGTATTGATATTTGTCTGGAATGAATACCTTTTTGCCACTACCTTTATGCTCCGGGAAGAAAGCTATACGCTGGCCGGCGGCCTGTATCAGCTTCAGGCAAACGATTACAGCCGTAGCTGGCCCCTGTTTTCAGCGGCTGCCATTTTAGTATCGGTGCCTATCCTTATTATTTTCTTCTGTATCCAGAAGTACATGGTGTCAGGGCTGACCGCAGGCGGTGTAAAAGGTTAAAAACCAGGAGGAAAATCCTCTGCTCGCCAGAGGGCTCGCATTTTGCTCCGCAAAACTAGGAGGATTTGAAATGAATAGGAGTGCGGTTGCGCACATACAGGCGTCCCAGTACGCTTTCGCCCGGTCGGAGGATACGTTTACCATCCGTCTGCGGGCCGCGAAGGGGGATCTGGATTTGTGTACGCTTTTTTATGGGGACAGGGCCTGTCCGGATTCACCGGTAAGCTTTGCGTCCATCCCCATGCAGCGGCGTTACAGCGATGAGCTGTTTGATTTTTATGAGGGGACTATCCAACCGTGTCCCCGCAGGATCTGTTATTTTTTCAGGCTGGAAAAGGGAGGGGAATATGTCTGGTATTATGCGGATGAATTCCATGAGGATATGCCGGATCTGGTGATGGAGGATGGCTTTGTTGTTGAGGGGCGGAGTGAATACTACCAGTATCCTTATATCCTGCGTTCGGAAATCGTCAGGGCGCCGGAATGGTTTCTGAATGCCGTTGTCTACAATATTTTCCCGGACAGCTTTGCAAACGGGAAGGCCCGGCTCTGCGGCATGGGAAAAGAGCTGAAGGCGCCTCACGGCACGGTGAGCAAAAGCCGTCTGGGGGGTACCATTAAGGGCATTATGGAAAATCTTGATTACATTCAGGAGCTGGGATTTACCTGCCTGTACCTGAATCCGGTTTTTCAGGCCGGGGAATATCACAAATATGATATTGTGGACTATTTCCACGTGGATCCCTGCATGGGCACGGATGAGGATTTCCTGGAATTGACACAAGCCGTCCATAACAGAGGTATGCGCATCATCATTGATGGGGTATTCAACCATTGCAGCTGGTATTTCCCCCCGTTCGACGATGTGGTGAAGCATGGGAACACTTCCGCTTATGCAGACTGGTTTTACGATCTCTGCTTTCCTGTAAAAAGGCCTCAGGAGGGAGAAGCGCCCGGTTATGCCTGCTTCGCCTATGAGCCTAAAATGCCGAAGCTGAATACGGCCCATCCCGGAGTGCAGGAATATTTTGCCGAAGTGGGCCGCTATTGGATCGAGAAATTCCATGTGGACGGCTGGCGTCTGGACGTGGCAAATGAGGTAGATAAAAATTTCTGGCGCAGCTTCCGTTCAGCTATACGGAAAGCAAATCCGGAGGCGGTGCTGATTGGAGAAGTCTGGGAAAATGCGGCGGACTGGCTGAAGGGCGACATGTTTGATTCCGTCATGAACTATGATTTCCGAAAGCACTGCAGAGATTTTTTTGCCTTGGAAAAAACAGGGGCGGATGATTTCCTCTGGAGGATGGCCGACATGCAGCTGCGTTATCCCTTCCAGGTGACGGCGGCACAGCTGAACCTGCTGGACAGCCATGATGTGGCGCGTTTCCTGGGATTGTGCGGTGGCGATTATGACCGGTGGCAGGCGGCTTTCCTGTACCTTTGTATGGCTCCCGGAGTGCCAAGTGTTTTTTACGGAGATGAAAAAAAGGTGACCGGCATCCGGGAAACAGAGTACAGACAGGGAATGCCCTGGGATGAAAACCACGCCGATTCGGAAGACTTTGTAAAAACAGTCCTGCGTATCCGCAGGGACTGGATTGCCCCGGCGGATGAATGGAGAGCCGTTTATGGCGGCCATGACGACAGACTGGTGGTATTTGAAAGATACGGCGCGCATACGGTACGCGTAATCATCCACATGGGAGAAGCTCCCGCAGATACCGAACGCTTCATGAACGGCGGTCAGCTTCTTCTTCTGAAGGGCTCGGTTTCCCATATGCTTGAAAAAAATGGCTTTGCCGTTCTGCTGATGGCATAAAATGTCATAAATACCGCTTTCCGGCGCCGCAGCTCTCCTGCCTCTCCATCTTAAGGGGCAGGAGTTGTTTATGCCGGAGATTACCTCTCCTGCGTTTTGCATTTCAGCACATGCACCGCCAGTTCCCCTGATGTTGAAAAAGTATTTGTCCCCCGTCAAAATCTGTGGTATCAGGTTTGCGTTATTTGCTAAGGACGCCTTTAATCCTTCTTACTCCGGCAGAAGAAGACTGTTCTTTTTGAATACTGAACTTTCCCAAGTTTGCAGTATCGCTTACATGAGGTCCTCCACATACTTCTCTGCTCCAAATTTTCCCCTTGTCGTCTTTCATTGTATACACTTTGACTATATCAGGGTATTTATCCCAAAAGTTACCTTCAACGCCACTCTCTTTTGCTTCATTTTTAGGCATCTCAGAAATATAGATAACCGCTTTTGATGAAATTGCTTCGTTCACATATTTTTCCACCTTTGCAATCTGCTCTGGTGTAAGTTTTTCATCATGGTTAAAGTCAAACCTCAACCGTTCTGAAGTAATATTACTTCCTCTTTGATGAACATGAGCACCCAAAACTTCCCTTAATCCAGCAAGTAATAAATGAGCAGCAGAATGTAATGCTGTTGTTTCCGTTGATTGGTCAGCTAATCCACCTTTAAATTTACCTGCGGAAGCTGTTCTGCTCTTTTCTGCATGTCTTTTTTCCGCCTCTGCAAAAGAAGCCCTGTTCTCTATGCTACAGCCACTTTCAGTCAGGAATTCCTCCGTTAATTCCAGAGGGAAACCATATGTTTCATAAAAATAAAATGCATCTGCCCCTGTAACTTTGCCCTTATTTTTAAGATGCTTTTTTATTTCAAGTTCTCCTTGCTGCAATGTTTTATAGAAAAGGTTTTCTTCCTTGTTTATTATCTCAATAACTTTCTTTTTATTACTGTGCAAGTCTTCATAAGCTGTTGCTTCATCTATATAAACTTCAGACAACTCACCCATAAAACTTCCTTGTATACCGATTTTTTTACCTGCACGAATCGCCCTCCTTAATAACCTTCTTGTTATATACCCTGCGTCACTATTTGCAGGCTCCGCACCATCATTGATTAGAAAAACTGCTGCTCTCACATGATCCAGTATGATTCGAAATGACTTAAAATCGTCAGCATAATCTTTTCCGCTTAACTCCATCAGTTTTTTCTTAGCATTAAAAAAGAATGCCGTATTAAAAACATCCCTATCATCATTAAGAGCTGCTGCGACCCTTTCTAATCCGCCTCCATAATCAATATTGGGATTCTGCATTTTTACAAACCCGGTGCCCTCTTTTTTATAACACATAAATACATTGTTCCCAATCTCTAAAAACCTTTCGCTGTCAGAAGCAGGATGATCCAGTGAATTACCATCTGGTTCAAAATCATAGAACATTTCACTATCTGGCCCGCCTGGTTCACCAACAGGCATGTCTAAAGGACTTCCAGCTCTGCTCCACCAGTTTTCTTTTTCATCATATAAAAATATTTTCCCTCCTCTGGATAACCCATATTTATATGGATTATCCTCAACGACAGGCTCTATACCTACCGATTTGAATTTCTCTGACCAGATTTGAATTGTTTCTGTATCTTTCTGTATATTCCAATCATCACTTCCCTTAAACACACTGATATATAACCTGCCGGGGTCAATTCCCAATTCGTTAATCTGCCAATTCCAAATGGCATCAATTTGCTTATTCTTATAGTTATTTTCATTTGCTTTAAATTCCCATCGGCCCAGCATTTCAAAAAAAGTTAAATGCGAGGTATCTCCAACTTCATCAATATCCACTGTTCTTAAGCATTTCTGAATATTTGTTATTTCATTGCCTATTGGGTGTTTTTCCCCCAACAAATATGGAACCATAGGCTGCATCCCACTTCCGGTAAACAATGTTGAGGGATCATTTTCCGGCAGCAAGCCAGCGGAAGGTACTTGACTGGCCCCTTTTCTTTTCATGAAATCAATATATGATTTCCTTAACTCATCCGGTGTCATTTTTACCATACTTAATACCTCCGTTTAATTTGTTTTTTAAAACAAAAAAAGCCCTAAGCTGACATTTATATTGTCAGCTTAGGGCGAACTCTCCTGTCCGTGTTACCACCTAATTTCAGATTTCTCTGCACTCTATCAATACGGGATATCTCCGATATTGTTTCCTGAATAACGGTGGAATTCCGTTGAAGCCTACTGAGATTTATCCGTTCGGTTCACAGCTCTGAGACTGCTTCAATATTAGATCAATGAAGATTTACACCAACCATCTTCTCTCTGCGAAATCCCTAATACTTACTATTTCTCGTCAAGGCCTTTTTGTTTTAAATTAGATTGATGTTATCACACTCAAATTGCTCTGTCAATCTAATTTTCCTTTTTTATACGAATTGTAACGAAGTAACACAAAATGCAACACGATCAAAAAAAAGTACCGCAAATACGGTACTTTTCCAATGGAGCATACGGGGCTCGAACCCGTGACCTCCACGCTGCCAGCGTGGCGCGCTCCCAGCTGCGCTAATGCCCCGTCCGTGATATATCATATCAAATGTTTCCCTGCTTGGCAAGAAAAATTTTTACCATTTTCTCATTTTTTCCACATTTTATTTTCCTGCCAGCAGCGGCCTCATCTGTACTTCCCGGAAACCCGCATTTTCTCAGCCTTTCCCATCAAATTCTTCTCTTCCGGGCAAAGCACCTCCTCCAGTTCTCTCCGGTGAAGCCCTTTCCCGATAAATACGGCACGGGAATCCCCGCCGCCTTCATAGCCGGTAATACTGTAATTCCTGTCCACCACATCGAATCTGAGCCAGGCGCCGCCTGCCGGAAGATACCCCTTGGCCCGCCTGATATCGCCGAACACGCCCGACACCACTCCCTGCAGAAACAGAACCAGCTGGTTACCGGACCCCAGGTGTATGGAGGTAAAGCCTGCATTCTCCAAATCCGGCTGCAGCGTTTCCCTCTCCCTTTTCTTCGCGTTCTCCTCCCCTTCCTTCGTCAGATATCTCTCAAAAAACCCATTCCACCAGGAAGCCTCTTTCTTCTCGCAGGAATCCGTCACAATCTCCCCCTGAGGATTCATTGCCCTCACTTCTGACGCAATCCTGCAAAGCTCCTCGGCGTCCATTGCCCCTGTTTTGGTAAAAATAACCGTGGCTGCGTTTTCAATCTGGTCCCTGCAGATTTCCGGGTACTTTTCCTTATCCCTGTCAAAAGCGGATACATCCAGCACCGTTACCGGCTGCAGCAGTACTATTCTTTCATATTGGATCTGGCTGATATTGGTAAGGATATTTTCCAGCTTCCCAAGCCCCGTCGGCTCTACCACCAGGTATTCCGGATCAAGCGTATTGGAAATCGTCAGTATGGAGGAAGCAAAATCTACCTTCATCGTGCAGCAGATACACCCTTCCGTCAGCTCCCACACCTTCATTTCCGCCTGCCCTGTCCCCGATGCCAAAAAACCGCCGTCAATCCCCACTTCACCATATTCATTTTCCATGACCACGAACCTCTTATCCGTTTTTTCTGCCAGAGCCTTGATGAACGTGGTTTTTCCCGCTCCCAGGAATCCCGATATTACCAGTATCTTCATAAAATTATCCCCTATGCTGCAGCTCTTTCCTGAAAATGCGTGCGGTCCAAACAGGCCGCACGCACACATTTCCCGCCGTGCCGGACAAGGCATGCTATTGGCATCCCGTATCCGTCAGGAAGTTCAATATACCCTGATATCAGTCCTCAATCTTCACTACGGGCTTAATCAGATCCTTCGGCTTATCCCTCATTAAGAACAGCGCCTCTTCCACATGATCCCAGCCTTCAAATACATGGGAAACCAGTGGATGCACATCCAGCTTGCCTGCGGAAACCAGCGAGCCCAGCTTCTCCATACGCAGACGCCCGCCGGGCATCAGGCCGCCGTTAATCTGCTTATGTCCCATGCCCACGCCCCATTCCACACGGGGAATGTTAACATAGGTGCCGCTGCCCAGATAATTAACATTGCCGATTTTTCCGCCGGGCTTCAGGCACTTCACAGCAGATTCAAAGGTTTCACAGCCTCCGCCCGCTACAACTACCTTATCCACGCCCTTGCCGTCCGTCAGCGCCAGCACCTGATCCTCAATGGTCCCGTCCTTATAGCTGATAAAATCAGAAGCGCCGTAGCCTCTGGCCGCCTCCATGCAGTTTGGCCTGGTGCCCACCGCAATAATGCGGGACGCGCCGCGCATATTCGCCCCGGCCACCGACATCAGGCCCACCGGCCCGATTCCTATTACAAGGACCGTATCGCCGAACTGTACATCCGCCAGTTCCACGCCATGGAAACCCGTAGGAACCATGTCGGAAAGCATACAGGCGTCAACAGGGCTGATATTGGAAGGCAGAAGCGCCAGGTTCCCGTCCGCATCATTTACATGGAAGAATTCTGAAAATACACCATCCTTGAAATTGGAGAATTTCCAACCCGCAAGCATTCCCCCCGAATGCATGGAATAGCCTGCCTGCGCTTCCAGGGAGTTCCAGTCCGGAGTGATAGCCGGTACAAGCACTCTGTCGCCGGGCTTGAAATCCTTTACCATAGAGCCGACCTCGACCACCTGCGCACAGCACTCATGACCGAGAATCATATTATGCCTTTCACCGATCGCCCCTTCCCAGAGCGTATGTACATCCGACGTACAGATTGCTATAGCCAGCGGCTTACAGATGGCATCCATGGGCCCGCACTGCGGTCTTTCCTTCTCGATCCAGCCGGATTCCCCAATTTTAAGCATTGCATAACCTTTCATAAAAATACCTTTCCTTTCTTTGAACCCCAATACCATAACAGTTGCGCTGATAATAAATAGATGTTAACTGTTCCGGACGGCCGTCTTTTTGAATGGCTCTTCCATGCAAGAAGCACCGGAAGTCCATCCGATGTAAATGTTGGCGCAAAAAAAGTCTTATAAGCCAGCTTAACACCTGCTTTGCACCAATATTCCCGCCGACCTTAACTGTTACCATAAATTATACATTCTTGTTAAAAAAAAGTCAATAAAACGCCCCATCATATTCATTTTATATTATAAAACATTTTTTGTTCACAGTTTTCCCCGGCATATTTCACAAATCGTCCCCAACAAAAAAATACGGGCGGGTAGACTATCCCTCCCGTATATGCTATATTCAACTATAAACATCTTTTCCTGTTAATTTTTTTTCAGGAATACTTCCTGCCCACGAAAGGAGACAACACCTTATGATAAAAAAACAAATGACTGACATCCTGCTCACAGCGGCCCTTTGCATTCTGACAGCCTCTGTCCTCACAGGATGCGCAGCAAACGGTAAAAATGATGCCTCGGGCGTACAGGAAAGCCCGTCCGCTTCCCAGGGACAGGCCGAAAATCCGGCCGCCGGCAATACTGCTGCCGCAGATGCCGGAAATACGGCAGACGGCAAAAGCCCTTCCGGAACCGGTGCATCTTCCGATAATAACAGTTCCGCCGGAACATCTCCGGCCGCCTCATCATCCTCCGACGGCACCGAAGCCTCTTTGGAAGGCCAGGAGGGCGGCGCAGACGCAAAAGTCATAGAGTCCCAGACCTTCTCCGGAGTCAGCCTGGGCGGTTACGAAAATATACAGTTCACCACCCGCGAAATCACGGAAAACGGGCGTACCCGTGTGGAATATTCCCTTGTCTTAGACGGCGATGCCGTATACACCTTCCCGGATGCCTATGATTACTGGCTGTTTGCCTCCGAAGTAAATTTCATCGCCTTCCGCGATGTGAACGGCGACGGGCAAAAGGATGTCATCACAAGCGAGCAGTACATTACCGGCGCCGGAGACGGTGGTACGGTGCCCTTCAGCATGACGCGCATTTACCTGAATCAGGGCAGTGAATTCCTGTTCGCAGAGGGTCTGTCCGTTTCCATCGGCAACAGCCTGGATGCCTCCCGTCCCGAAGAATATACCATTGAAAATATCCTCGCTATCCTGGAAGAGCCGGTTTACTGTAATTTCGGCAGCGGCGGCTGGACCAGGGGAGAAATCGAAAGCTTCGCCTTTCTTGTAAAAAATGACGTTCTGAATGATAACAGAAAAGCCCTTTCACAAAAAATCAATTATCCGCTGAACCTGGTCAGAAACGGTGAACAGCTCCTGATTTCATCTCCTGAGGAATTTCTTTCCAGCTACAATGACATCCTGAACCTGCAGGTCATCTATGATGTGGAAGGCTCGGAAACCGAGGATCTTTTCTGGAACCAGGACGGCGTCATGCTCGGCACAGGCGCCATCTGGTTCGGCAAAATGCAGGATGGCAGCATTAAAATATACGCCATCCCCGCAGAGGTACAGTACTGTAACCCCCTGGATGTGGACTAGCCCCTTTTACCTGATTTCCAGCTTTTCGCATACCCGCTTCAGGACAAATCTGTAAAAGCCCCAGATACAGAGCGTAACCACGCCCACAACAGCTGCGCAGCTTCCAAGCCCCGCCAGCTCACCGGGCGTAAAGCGCCCGCCGTCGTTCATGTAAAGAATCAGGCAGTAAAACAGATAGATTGCCACGGTCCCTACCGCCGCTGGCGCTTTGAATACCTTTCCCACCTGCCCCCTGACAGAATTGATTAAAAAGTCATGCCCCGCGCCCAGGTGCTTTAAATCCTCGTAAACCAGACGGCTGTTCATGGCAATGGTCATGCATCTGGTATATATAATAATGAAAACAGCCGCAAAGCAGATCAGGGAAATAAATAAAAACAGCATTAAAAATACGGCATAGGTGGACAGGAAGTCCGTTTTATCCAATATACGGAACATGGGCGCATATTTCCAGAACTGCTTAAAATAAAAGGACTGATATTCCTTAAAGCTAATCGTAATGTCAGAGCCGCTGTCTTCATATTCCCCAAAACTGCCCGCACGGGCCTGCCTGTCATAAATCCTGTCGTCCATTCTTGTGACCTGGCAATCACTGCCCGTACGGGCAACAATCTGCCTGTATAATTCCTGTGCAAACCCATAGGAGCCGTCCACATCCGCCACATTAAAGGCCACCAGCCGCTCACGCCACTCATCTGTAAGCCCTTCCGATATTTTCATATAATCTTCGTCATTGAGCACATAATATTTTCCGGAAAGCATATTGTCACAGACATATCCATCGAAGGAAATCCCCAGCGTTTTTCCCGTCACCGGATTGGTAAGCATGGTTGTGTCGTTGGCGAGCCAGAACGCGTTGCCCCCGTCCTCTCCGATGACCGCCCGGCAGGTTCCTTCCGGTACCTCAATATCCTGCTTCGCTAACCGGTTAAACTCCGAAGCCGGAAGGTAGTTCCCCTCCCCCACCAGCTCCCTGTACTCATAGTGGAAATTCCGCTTGCTGTCCATGATCTGCGTACTGCCGTCGTGGGCAAGCACCGCCAGAGGATATGTGCTGTATTCTGTAATTTCCACCTGATAGCTTTCTGCAAGCGCCTTTATCTCCTCTTCCGTAAGCATATCCTGATCCTGCCTGTAGGGGAAAAGGAAATCTATGGGCCTCTCATCAATGGCTTTCTGCGAGCCAGACAGCATCATTGGCGTATAAAACGCCGCAAAATACGCGCCGGCAAGCAAAACCGTTATTACCAGCATGCTGTTCACCGTCTGCCGCCCCTGGAACTTCATCATGCTGCCGGTAATAATATCCCGCCAGCGCTTCTTCCCTTTTTTTCTTCCATGGACAACAATATACAGAAGAAGCATGTAAAGCCCGACAAACAAGGGAAGATAGGTCACATTGATCCACGCCGGGCAATACCAGTTCAGCAGGCGGACACAGAGCATCGGCGTCATATATCCGCAGACTCCCCCCAGGATCATGAGAAGGATCCCCGCCCAGCCATACCAGGGCTTCACATCCCTGACAGGCTCACACTTTCTCTCATTATGGACAATGGCAATCACATCCGTCTGCCTGATAAAAAGGATCCCCATAAAAATCAGAAGAACCATACATACCAGCGCATAACAGACAGAAATCCCATAAGCTTGCACCCCAATGGAAAAAGAAGTTTCATCCGTATTTACCAGGAAAATACAGAAAAGCTTCCAGATACAGAAGGCGAGCGGCGTCCCCAGCACCATACCGCCCAAAAAGGAAATGCCCGAAACCAACAGCAGCTCCCGCAGCAGCCTCGCCCCAAGCTGCCTGGCAGAAGCGCCCAGCGCCATAAGAATCCCGGTTTCCCTGGATTTGTATTTTAAAAACAGGGCCGCGGCATACACGACAAATACCCCGCACCCAAAAACAGCCAGGAAAAATATCATGGATACCTGCTTGCGTGAATCCCCGCCCTCCGGCAGAATGGTAAGCACGGTAGACGACTGCATCATAACGGCATAAGCCGTAATCAACAGTTCGGATAAAAACAGGCACAAAAACAGCAGGTAATAATTTTTCCGGTTATAATAACGCAGCTCTTTATTTATCTGTCTCTGGTTTTTCATTCCTTTTCTTCACCCTCTTCCCCCATTTCTTCAATAATTTCCAGCAGTTCCTTCTGGAAGTCACGGTGGCTGCCGCTGCAATATGCCGTTTTGAAAATTTCCCCGTCCTTCAGAATGATTACCCGGTCACAGAAGGACGCAGCGAAGCTGTCGTGCGTCACCATAAAAATCGTGGTGTCCAGTTCCTCCCTGGCCCGTTCAAAGGACTGTATCACCGTACGGCTGGATTTGGAATCCAAATTTCCGGTAGGCTCATCCGCCAGCATCAGGAGCGGCGAATTAATCAGCGCCCGCGCCACAGCCGTCCGCTGTTTTTCCCCGCCGGATATTTCCGCCGGATACTTATCCCTGATATGCTCAATGCCGAATATCCGGCACAGGCGCGCTGCATCCTCCTCCATTGCCTCCTCCGTCTGTCCGCTGATAATCCTGGGAAGGAGAATATTATCCTTAACCGACAGTCCATCCAGCAGGCAGAAATCCTGGAACACAAAGCCCAGCTTCCTGTTTCTCACCACCGCCAGCCCCTCCGCATCCAGACTCGCCAGATTCTGCCCTCCCAGAACTATTTCCCCCTTCTGGAAAGGTATGTAGCAGGCGATACAATTCAGGAGCGTGGACTTCCCTGAGCCCGATGACCCCATAACCGCCACGAATTCCCCCTTCTCCACCTCAAAAGACACATCCCGCAGCACAGGATAGGTCTGGTTGCCGGTCTGATAATTTTTATACAAATGTTCCACACGCAGCATCTCAATTACCTCCTTTGATGTCCCGGCATTCAGGGCCGGACAGTTATCTTCCCGTCCCCGGGCCTGCCCCTGGATTTTCTTTCCGGTATGTCAGCCCTCCGGTCACTTTTATTATAGGGGAAGCCGCGTTTTCAAAAGTGAGGGAATGTGTCAAAACTGACATGAATTCCGTCATTTTTGGAGGAAACTAAGCCGTGCGCTTTTTTCGGGGAAGGGAATGTGATACAATATGGAGCATCAAAAGGGAGGGAATGCCATGCTTCAGATTGCGATTGCAGATGATGAAAAGAAACCGCGCAGGGCACTGCGGGATATTCTGGAACCCTGGCTTGAGCTGCAGGCGGTTCCCTGTCAGCTGTGGGAATATGAGTCCGGGGAAAAGCTGTGTGAGGGATACAGGAAATACCACTTTGACCTGATATTCCTGGATATTGAGATGGAAGGGATGAACGGGATGGAAACCGCCAGGCAGCTGCGCTCCATCGACCAGCATGGGATTCTCATATTCGTTACGGCTTATCCCGATTATGTCTTCCAGGGGTATGAAGTGAGGGCATTCCACTATATCCTGAAGCCTTATCAGGAAAAACGGCTTCTGGACATCACGGCAAGGGCGCTGGAAGAAATACAGCAGGGGGACAACGATTTTTTTCTTCTCCCCCAGGTGGCGGGCAGCTGCCGGCTGAACCTGCGGGATACCCTGTATTTCCGCAGTGAAGGAAGATATATAACAGCCTTTGCCTGCAGCGGGGAAAAAAGCTTCCGGGGTAAGCTGAATGACCTGGAATCCCAGCTTCCTGGCTATTTTGTCAGAATCCACCAGCGCTATCTTGTGAATATCCGGCAGGTTTCCCGGACAGGGGATTCCTTCGCCGTCATCGGCAGTGAAAAGTTGCCTGTGAGCAGGGCGCATAAGCAGGCGTTCCTGATTGCCTTTGCCGGAGCAATGCTGGACGTCCGGTAAACCGGAAATTCTGTATAAGTTCAGAAAGGTTTGTCTGATGAGAATTGCAGTATTATTGATGTACAGTATAATGGGTATCCTGTTTTTAACTTCCACCTGTTTTTACCAGCGCCTGAACGGCGCTTTCGTAACGCTCAGGAAACAGCGCCTGGTAAAGGCGGCTGTTTATATTGGCCTGTCCGTAGTGGTAAATACGGTGATACTCAGCCAGGATGCCATAAATATCACCCTGGCCTTTCTGGGGCTTATTCTCCTTCTTCTTGCAGGCTTTGAAGGGAGCCTGCTTCACAAGCTTTCCGCCGCCTTTATCCTGTACCCCTTTATCGGCTCCCTGAATTATCTTATTTCCGCCCTTATGCTACCGCTGCTCCCTTCCGTGTATACGCAGGCCAACCGTTATCAATTCATGGGCTTTGGCGTATTCAGAAGCATAATCACCTGTCTGTTCTGGTTTTTCATGTCCCGCATTTTTGCGGAAAGGCTCCGTTATGTGAAGGAATATCTCAACGCCGGGACGCTCATACTGCTGGACCTGGTATCCCTGACTCCTCTGCTTTCCATGATTTACATTGTCACTACCGCGTCACGTAGCATGTTACCCTATAGTCTCCCCGTCATTCTGGCCAACCTGCTTACAAACATGGGAATTCTCGAGCTGATCGTGCGCATGGCGGAAAATACCCGCACGGCGGCGGAAAATGAAAACCTGCGGCTCCAGCGGGATTATTATCAGGAGCTGGAACACAACCAGCAGGAAATCAGGCGGCTGCGCCACGATATGAACAACCATCTCACCGCCATCGGCGCCTGCCTGAAGCAGGGGAACACGGAGGAGGCCCTGCAGTATTTTGACGGGCTTTCACAGACCGCCTCCGTCACTGGCAGGAGCTTCTGCACAAACGGCCTGGTAAACGCCATGCTGAATGCCAAATATAACCTGGCCCTGGAAAAGGGACTGGAACCCTTTTTCCACATCGAGCTTACAGAAGGCCTTCCGTTTGACAATATCGATCTGTGCTCCCTGTTTGCCAACCTACTGGATAACGCCATAGAAGCCTGTGAAAAAGTGCCTGATTCCCAGTCGCGTCTGCTGGAGCTCAGGACACGGTGCAGCAAGGGCTTTTTCAGTTTTCAGGCGGTTAATTCCTACTGCGGCCCGCTTCACTTTTCCGGCGGTGTTTACCATACCACAAAAGAGGAGCCGGGCAGACATGGTTTTGGCCTTGCCCGTGTGAGGGCTGTTGTGGACAAATATGGAGGAACTCTGGAAATACGGCATGAACAGGGGATTTTTACGGTGACCATAATCATTCCGGTAAAATAATACCTGCCTCAGCGGAAAAACCAAAATGTCTTCCCGGGCACGCAGACGCCAGGAATGAATTCCCAACTCTGCCCTAACATTTTCCTTCCCCACCAAAGCCGCGCAGCCCCTGTCTGTATTCCGTGGGCGTCACGCCGAATTTTTCCCGGAACAGCTTGGCAAAATGCTGGCTTTTCTGATAACCCACTTGCTTCATCACCTCGTGAATCCGCAGATCCGTTTCCTCAAGCAGCTGCGCCGCCTTTTCCATCCTGACGGAGGTTATGTAGCCGGAGAGATTTTCCTGCGTCGCCTCCTTAAAAACCCGGGACAGGTATGCCGGATGCAGATGGGCCGCCTCTCCCAGGACATCCAGCGACAAATCCCTGCCATAGTTCTCCCGGATGTATTTTTTTATGTAAGCGATGGTATCCGTCTTTTTAAAGCTGCCCTCTTCCCCTTCCTTCTGCACTTCTTCCGCTGTCATCTCCGGTACAAGCCGTTCCACCGCCTCCGCCAGATCCTGCTTTAATACCGGCTTCACCAGATATTCCGATACTCCATAGCGCAGCGCCTGCCGGGCATAGGTAAAATCACTGTAGCCGGAAATGATGATCACCTTTGTCCGGCCATTATTTTCCGCAGTCATCTGAGATAAATCCAGGCCGGAAACCCGGGGCATACGGATATCCGTAATCAAAAGCTCCGGTTCGTGCTCCAGCAGCAGATCCCGCGCCAGGGAACCGCCCTTTGCCGTCAGCACCGTATCAAACCCATAGCTTTCCCAGTCTATCAGCTTACGGATATAGTCAACCATATACATCTCGTCATCAACAATCAGTACCTTCATACTTCTCCCTCCGGCAAAATGGCAAAGGAAACCAGCAGACCTCCCCAGACACTTTTTCCAAAGCGCAGCCCCGCGGATGCGCCGTAATAGTTTACCAGTCTCTGGTTCACGTTCCACAGGCCCACGCCCCATTCCTCATCCCGCTGCTTATCCGCAAGACGGCTCATTAAATCCCCAATCTGTTCCTCTGTCATCCCGTTGCCGTCGTCGGAAACCTCAAAATGGATTTCCGGGCCCTGCAGCCGGTATATTTTCACATAGATATGCTTCGCATTTTCTCTTTCTTCAATGGCATGATTCACCGCATTTTCAATCAGAGGCTGAAGCAGCAGCGGGATCAGCCGTACTCCGTAAAGCGCTTCCGATACATCGATTGTATACTCCACATCCCTGCGCATGGCCATAACGGAAAGATAGGCTCTGGTATACGAAACCTCCTCACCCACCGTGGCCATGGATTTATTCTGGGTGCAATATCTGTAATAATTGGCCAGATGCACCGCCATCTGGGTAACTGCCTCCGGCTTGTCCGCCACCGTTACGATGTAAGAAAGGCTGTTGGAAAGAAAATGCGGGTTAATCTGCAGCTGAAGCTGCCGGAGCTCGGCCTGGTCCCGAAGCTGTTGTTCCTTAAGTATGGATGCAATCAGCTGGCGGATTCTCATTACCATCCTGTTAAATTGTGCAAATACATAGGAAAATTCGTTCTGCGGCATCTCCACAGCTGAGATTTTGGCATCAAAATCCCCTTTCTCCACCTGCATCAGCTTTCCGGTGAGGATTCTGATTTGCAGCAGGATATTCCGGTAATAAAGAATCAGGAAGGCCAGGCCGATTCCCATCAGCAGAAGAAGCAGGGCGCCGGTCACCCAGGTAACCGTGTTGACAGGCTTGAGCATCTCTTTCAGCGGATAATAGGTGATAAGATGCAGTCCGTTAGGGGCGGGCGCCGCTGTGACCAGCTGGTATTTCCCCTGGGCAATCGACACCTCATAAGCCATTTCTTCCGTTTGTTTCTTCTGGGCTGATTTTTCCTGCGGCAGCGCCTGTCCTTCCATCGTTTTCAAAAGGGCCTGCTCCGCTTCATTGACGTAGAACAGGCTCTCCCCGTCAGAAAAGGTGAGCAGTGCGCCCCCGTTCTGCACGCCGGAAGCCATATTTTTGATTTTATACAGATAGTCCCGCTCCATACGGATGAGCAGAAAGGGTTCATCATCGTTTTTATCCCAGTCCATCACATATTTTCTGGAATAGTACACCTCGCCCCTGTACAGAAACCACAGGTTATCCTCCGCAAGCTCCAGAGCCTGCTCTTCCACGCCTTCTATGTTCAACGTACTGATAATCCGGCCGGAAGCGGGCCAGTATAAAATGAATTCAGCCATCCCCACATTGCTTTTCTGTCGGCTCTTCAGATAATCCTTCATGCGATTGGCGTCTGTCACATACTGCCAGGCATCATAGGCTTCCATCAGCGTCAGGTGCAGCGCCTTCAGATCCTCACTGTGAAGAATCCCCTCCGCCTCGATTTCGATCTCCCTGACCTTCTGATTGAGCTGCGCGCTCGTATAGACCATCTGCATCCGGGCCACCCGCATCAGCGAGTCCTTCAGCGCCGTGGTGCTGTAGCGGAACAGAATCGCAAAGCTTGCCATTGTCGTAAATAGGAAAATAATAAAAATAACGAAAATGGATTTGATTTTCTCCATAGCTTCTCCCTTTTCCTGTAAAACAGGCGCCGGCTGCGGCAGGCAAACGGACAGATCACAAGAAACTGCCGGGGGATTCCCGGCAATTCCTGTTTCATGCATTACAACTTATTTTTTCACATTACGATACCATTCATTAATTTCTTTGGTAATCGCATCGCCGCCCTGGGCTTTCCAGTCTTCCACAAATTTATCAAAGGCTTCCACAGGCTCCTTGCCGTAAATAATATTGGTATACACCTGCTTTTCCATAGTCTGGAGCTGTTCCCAGTTCTTTTTCATGGTAGCTGTGGGCTCACCGTTAAACAGATTGGGTATCAGCTCGTCCTTATGCTCGTACGCCACCACATACCCTTCCGAGGTGGCCGGCGAGGTGACAAAGCTGGCCTTGGCTCTGATCTGCGCGCCGGATACGGCTTCTTTTCCTTCACTGATATCCGCATAGGCCTGCATGGTGTCCAGAGAAGGTGAGTTTTTCAGTACGGTGGACTTGCCGGGAAGGAAAGGATCTGTGACCGGCGGATCAAACAACGCGGAATCAAACACCACTTCTCCGTCCACGATATCATAATCACAGCCCTCCAGGAAGCCGTACTGGAAATCCCCGGTGCCGAAGGCCACATCATAAAGCCAGTCATAATAAGTGAAAAAGGCTTCCATATTGTTGAAATCCTTATTGAACATCAGCCAGCCGTCATTGGTCTGTGCGGACTGATATGTAGGTTCCCCGTTCTCCTGCCTGATATTGGGATAAGCCTTGATTACCGCCTCCGGCGCCACACTGGTCACGTCCTTAACGGAATCAATGGCCCAGGGACGTCCGATAAAAATACCCGCCTTGCCTTCCGTGAACTGTGTCATCGCATCCCATGCGCTGGTAGCTGCCGCCTCCTGGAAAATCCAGCCGTTGGCGTGCCACTGCGCCATACGCTCCAGTGTAGCCCTGTTTCCTTCATTTATAGAACCATAAACCAGCTCCCCGTTTTCATCCTCCTGCCAGCTGCCGGGAATGTATTTTCCGGAATTGGCGGAAAACAGGATGACCGGATCCGCCACCCAGCCGTTGTTGTAAATGCTGTCGCCTTCATAGGTAAAGCCATAGGTGTCTTTTTTCCCGTTGCCGTCAGGATCATCCTCGGTAAAGGCACGGATTACCGCTTCGAACTCATCCAAAGTAGCGGGCGCTTTCAGCCCCAGGTTATCCAGCCAGTCCTGCCGGATTACCATGACCTGTCCCTCCGTCAGAACCGGAGCGCATGCAAGGCCATAGGTCTTCCCATCCTTGGTGACCGGGTAAAAGGTCTGCGGGTATTTGTCGTAGATTTCCTTCAGCCGGTCCGGCATATATTTTTCAATATCCTCGTCAATGGCTTTGACGCGGCCGGATTCAATCATATCCGCGATCATCTGTGTCCCATATACGGGAAATACGTCGGGCAGCTCCTCCGAACCGGTCAGCGCAAGGCGGAGCTTGGTATCATAGTTGTTCGCATCCCCTCCCAGCAGCGTAGTTTCCATTTTTATGCCCAGCTTTTCCACCGCCAGATCTACCATGGGGTTTTTATTGATATCCTCGCCGTCCCCGTAACGGCCCGCATTTTCATCCAGCTGCTTTGCGATATTGATCGTAACCACGGGGTCGTATCTCCCCTCCGCGTTTTTCGTACCCGCGGCCTGTGTGCTTTCCGCCGCCTTTCCGCAGCCACCAACCAGCATAACAGCTGCCAGTGCAATTGTCAGCAATGCCTTTCTTTTTTCCATATCTTACCTCCACTTTTTATTTTATCGTGAATCCTCCTGAAAGAGGAATCAGAATCCGGTAAACCGGTTCAGAGCATGTTTGGAAATTGCCCTGAATTGCTCACTCCTTTACCGCCCCCATAACAATTCCTGTCACAAAATATTTCTGCAGGAACGGATATACCAGCAAAATGGGAAGCGCGCCGATAAATACCTGCGCCGCCTTGATGGTCCTCTCTGACATGGCGGCCGCCGAGGTGGGATCCAGCGCCAGATCCTGTTGGTTCCCCTGTACCACAATCACCTGCAGGAAGGACGCCAGCGGATAATTCTTGGTATCCGACATATAAAGGATACCGGTAAACCATTCATTCCAGTTTCCTACCATGATAAACAGCGCCACGGTAGCCAGGCCCGCCTTGGAAAGGGGCAGATATATTTTCCACAGCACCTTGAAAAAGCTGGCGCCGTCTATCAGGGCGGCTTCTTCCAGCGCCCTGGGAATGGATTTGAAAAAATTCATAATCAATATCAGGTTGTAGCAGCTGAACGCTCCCGGCAGGATATAAACCAGGAAATTATTTTTCAGCCCCAGGGATGTATTCACAAGGTAGCTGGGAATCAGCCCGCCGCCAAAAAGCATGGTGAATACAAAAAACCACATCAGCGCCGTCCTGCCGCGGAACTCCTTGGACAGCGCATATCCGGCCGTGGTGATGACAAACATGCCAAACAGCGTCCCCGTCCCCGTCCGTAGGAAGGAAATCACCAGGGAACGGATAAAATTGCTGTTATGGAAGGTTTTGATATAGGCAAGCGTGGTGAAATCCACCGGCCAGAAGGTGACCAGCCCGCTGTTGGCCGCACTTTTCCCGCTGAGGGAAATAGCGAACAGGTTCACTAACGGCAGGAAGCACAGCAGCGCTACCAGAATCAGAAATATGGTATTGCACAGCACAAATATTTTTCTGCTCAAATGTGTACGTCGCATAATAGTCTCTCCCTCCTAGAAAATCCGGTAGCCGGCGTATTTGTAGGCAATCCTGTAAGAAACCACGGTGAGGGCAAGGCTGATGCTGGACTTGAACAGCCCCACCGCCGTACCGAAGCTGTACTGCCCGTTCACCAGTGACTGGCGGTAAACATAGGTGTCGATAATATCCCCGGTGGAATAGGTCAGCGGGGAATACAGGTTGAAAATCTGATCAAAGCCCGCATTCAGCACATTTCCCAGGCTCAGTGTCGCCATGACGATAATCATCGGCATTATCCCCGGAAGCGTGATATGCAGCGTCTGCTGCCAACGGTTTGCCCCGTCCATCTCCGCCGCTTCATACAGGTTCTGGTCGATATTGGAAATTGCCGCCAGATAAACAATCATGCCGAACCCGAAGCCCTTCCAGAGATCGGATATGACCGCTATCTGCCGGAACATCCCCGCCTCTCCCAGAAAAAAAATCCGTTCCATGCCAAGCTTTGTCAGGAAACCGTTTACAATGCCGTCAAGGCTGAGGATATCCCTCAGCATCCCCGCCACCGTAACCCAGGAAAGGAAGTGGGGCAGATACACAAGCGTCTGTATCCCTTTTTTCAGCCCCGTATGATGGACTTCATTGAGCAGAAGCCCCATAACAATCGGAACGACAAGACCCAGGACGATTTTGCTCACGGCAATAATCAGCGTATTGATGATTGCCTGATAGGACTCCTTAAAGGCAAAAATCTGCCGGAAGTTTTCCAGTCCCACGAATTCGGAATCCAGAATCCCCAGCCAGGGCTTATAATTCTGGAATGCCATCACCAGGCCGCCCATAGGCGCATAGCAGAAAATAACAGCCAGAATAATGCTTGGCAGAAGCAGCAGATAAAGCGGCCAGCTGTGATAAAATTCCTGTTTCCAGCCTCTGCACGCCGCCGTCATTCCCCCGCCGCTCTTTGCTTTTGATAATTTTTTCATATCCGCATCCCCTTTTCCCATAATCGTAACTGTTAAATGCCTTCACAGTTACGTTCTTTCATTTAAGAAGATTATATAATAACGGATGCTGGCGGTCATACACCCCGATTTCAAGGTTGTGTACCCTGATTTTACTTTTTTGTAAAAAAACGGAAGAGAGCGCGCGTATATTTGTATTCCGTGTCTTCCGTTTTACGGCAAAAGAATAGCGGGCCTTTTCAGAATTGCTCCGAACTGCCCGCTTCTGCGTATCCGAGTGCTTTAATCGGTCAGACGCCTGCCTGACCCGATGTTTTTCTTACTTTTCTCACCTTTCCCTTGATGGGCTTCATCTGCAGCCGTTCCAGGACCAGCGGGCCCTTCCGGTTGAGGATTTCCACATAAGTAAGGCTTTCCCGGATATCTATCACACCGATATCCTCTGCCGTAATGCCGTCAACTGCACATATGGTCCCCACGATGTCCGCCGTGCGCATTTTGGATTTTCTCCCGCCTCCGATGGACAGCCTCATGATATCCCGGTTAAGCGCCTCCCCTTTTCCTGCTTTGGGCGCAGATTTCCTGCGCTGCAGCGCCCAGAAGGCTTTTTCTTCCTCCTGCGTCACAATCAGCTCCTGTAAAACCGGAAGGGCCGTTCCCGTATACTCCTCCACCTTCTGCAGCATTTTCTTCTCCTGTGCAGAAACCAGGCTTACGGCGCGGCCGTCCTTCCCGTTTCGTCCGGTCCGCCCTATCCGGTGGACATAGGTTTCTTTTCCTGTGGGGAAATCATAATTTACCACCAGGCCGATGTTCTCAAAATCAATTCCCCTTGCCGCCACGTCAGTGGCGATCAGGTACCGGAAGCCGCCGCGGCCGAATGCGTCCACATTTTTCAGCCGCTCCTTCTGTTCCATTTCCCCATGAATCATGCCGCAGAAAATCCGGTCCCGCCGCAGCTTCTGAAACAATACGTTAACCATTTCCCTGGTGCCGCAGAAGATCATGCAGCTGTCAGGGTTTTCCTTCATTAACACCCTCTTGAACATCTCATACTTATTTTCTGCGGTGACCTCATAAGCCGCCTGTCCGATGGAAGGCGGCGGGCCATCCTCCTGATCCTGCGCCACAAAAACAGCGTCGGCTGCATAATTGTCGATCAGGGTCTGCACCTGTTTTTCCAGAGTTGCTGAAAAGAGCAGGATTTTCCTATTTTCCGGCAGCAGGGAAATGATCTCTCCCACCTCTTCCAAAAAGCCCATGTCCAGCATAAGATCCGCTTCATCAATGACCAGGTGGGTGATGCCTGACAGCTGCAGGCTGCCGCGGCGGACAAGATCCATGACACGGCCCGGCGTTCCCACAACGATATGGGATTTCTGTTTCAGGGTCTGCATCTGTTTATCTATGGGAAACCCGCCGAATACGGCCGGTACCTTCAGCCGCTTCTTCCTTCCGATTTGAAACAGCTCCCGGCTCACCTGCACCGCCAGCTCACGGCTCGGCTCCAGCACAAGCGCGCGGGGAGAATTTTCTTCCCATACAGCCATTTCGCAGAGGGGAACTGCAAAGGCCGCTGTTTTTCCGGTTCCCGTCCGGGAACGCGCCACCACATTCTTACCCGCCAGGACAAGGGGGATAACCTCCTGCTGGATTACGGTGGGATGGTGATAGCCAAGCATATCCAGGGCCTCCAGGATTGACAGGGATAGTCCGTACTGGGCGAAGCCATGGGACGCGGGCGTGTTTTTATTTTCTGTACTCATGCATTGGTTTCCTTTTTATCATTTTTTATTGTAACTGTGCGTCTCACAGTTACGTTTTATTTTTCCTTCTCCGCCCTGCTTACCCGGGTTTTCCGCTTTCCACACAGCGGCGCCGTTTATTACTCCGGCTCCCTGGCATACTTTTGCGTAAAATGGTATCATAAAGATACTGTATCACCATAAATCAGGACGTATGGAAAGAAGAAAGGGGAAAATATATGTTTGAGGGAAAAATCGCTGTGGTAACCGGCGGCGCGCAGGGGATCGGCAGGACCATTGCCGGGGAATTTGAGAAAAACGGTGCGAAGGTATGTGTGATTGACAAGCAGCCCGGCGTCTATTATACCGGTGACCTGGCTGACGAGAAAACACTGGAGCGCTTTACGGCGCAGGTAATTGCCGACTATGGCCATATAGACTATCTGATTAACAACGCGCTGCCATTAATGAAGGGAATTGACAGCTGTACCTGGCAGGAATTCAACTACGCGCTTAAGGTGGGCGTTTCTGCGCCTTTTTATCTGTCAAAGCTGTTCCTGCCGTATTTTAATCCCGGCGCTTCCATCGTGAATATTTCATCCTCAAGAGATCGCATGAGCCAGCCGAATACGGAAAGCTACACCGCGGCAAAGGGCGGGATAGAATCACTCAGGTGTCCTTTACTTCTTCAAGCACCAGTTCATTTTCCGGAAGTTCGTCCAAAAAACTGACGGACAGAACGGCCTGCGGCCAGTTCAGGCTGACTTGCGCATATTTTCCCCGGCTGCGCGCCGTTCCTTCCAGAAGCTGCAGCAGCTCAGTCAGCTTTTCCCTCGTCAGATATCCGCCGCGCCAGTGGAAGGTCAGGTTTTTCTTTTTTTTGATTGCCTGCAGCGCTCTTTTTTCCACATCCTCCGTTTTGGTGAAGGACTGTTTTTTTACCAGGTAATAAAACAGGTTCCCTTCGCTGCAGGGAGGCGCTTTGTAAAGAACCGGCTCATGATCCCGGAAAAAGGCGCTGTCTGAGAGGTTAAAATAATCATACCGGATATTGTCCCCAGTACCCAGGGAATTGTCAAAGGTGGCATCCAGGTGACAGTACTTTCCTTCCGCCCTGATGATATTCCAGGCATGTCTGTACTTAATGTTTTTCTCCGGATTGGCCTCGGAAATGGCGATCATGCACCAGATTCCAAGGGCGTCACACAATATTTTTACCGTTTTGGCAATTCCCTCGCAGACGCCCACGCCTTGTCCCAGCGGGCCGATAATTTCATGGGAATAGGGCTTTTTCAGTTTATCATAGCGAACGCCCTGGCAGATAAAATCATGGATATAAAGCTCCTTTTCCCACGCTGTAAGCGCCTGTGCCGGGCGGATCAGCTTGGCGATCCTTGCTTCCATTGCCTTCTGGTGTTCCCGGATCTTCGCCTTCTCAAACAGATACTCGGGAACCAGCTCCACTTTGGCAGAATCCGGATAAAAACGGTATTGAAAGCCCACGGCATAAAAAATCTCAGGGCAGTCCAGACGCAGCTGGAAAAAGATATCCCCCAGTACCCGGTTTTCCAGCCTTGTAACCAGGAATGAGGGCGCAAGGGCCTGAAGGCCCGCTTTCATGTCACGGTAAGCAGCCTGCTGTTGTTTGTCCAGCTGCATATAATAGTAGGGTTCCATGTTGTACTCCGGTTTTGTTTTATCTTACGTCCTGCTGCAAAGGGCCGGCAGGCTCAGCTATCCTGGGCCGTACAGAATAGAAACTTCTCTTTCTCCGCCTTTGCATGATAGAGGGCGGTATCGGCTTTTTTGAATAATTCGCCAAAGTCCGCTGCATCGCGGGGCCAGATCGACACACCGATGCTGTTCGTGCAGGCAATGCCGTCTGTCTCAATACGCGTCAGGCCGGACAGCTTGCCCCACAGCCACCGCTCATTATCAATATCCCTGGCCAGGATAATAAACTCATCCCCGCCGAACCTGCCTGCAATATCCGTTTTCCTGAAAGTATTCCGTATTTTCTCCGCAACTGCTTTAATCACCTTATCGCCTTCGAAATGGCCGAAGGTATCATTAAAGTTCTTAAAATTATCAATGTCCAGCATTATCAGGGCATGCTTCATGTGGCTTTCCCTGCGCAGATTTTCAGTAATCAGTTTTATTGTGTGTTCTTTATTATAAAGGCCTGTAAACGCATCAAGCTTAACCGCCTGGCGCAGGCAGTCCGTCTGCTCCTTCATATCGGATATATCCGTGATCACCCCCACCATTCTTGCCGGTACTCCATTCTCCATGACAGGGGTTACAAAAATCCTGCACCATATATAGCCGGAATTCCCTGCCTTCATACGGGCTTCATAGGCAGTGGATTTTCCCGCCAGAACATCTGAAAAGGCATTCTCAATCACAGCCTCATCCTCCGGATGTGAAAAATACCTGCTTACGGCCAGTCTGTATGCCTCCGGATCCAGCCCGCTGTAGGGCTGGACATCCTTCAAAATGGATTCTCCGGAAACACCAAAGATGACTTCCGCATTTTCAAAATAAGTATACAGCTGCTTCTGTATATCCACCTCAAAAATACAGATTTTTGCGGCGGTCAGCGCCACATGCAGCCGTTCCTTGTACTGTGTCAACTCATTCATGGCGGTTGGGCCTCTTTCCCCGATGCAATATTCAACAGTCGCTCTTTTCTATATTAGCATCCTTTATGAATAAAAGAAACGGTAAATATGAACAGCAAATAATTTCCGTGCTCTACTTCGCCGCCCAGCTGTCCGCCGTCTTGGCCTCCGCCACACAGGGCACCGACCTGAGGATATCCTTCCCCGCACTTTCCATCACCGTCTTCAGACGTGCCGCCGCCTCCAATGCTTCCGTTTCCGGCACCTCCATCAGGATTTCATCATGGACAATCCCCACGATCTTCCAGTCCCTGCCCACAATTTCCTCAAACAGCAGGCCCAAAGCCCTTTTCAGGATATCGGCCGCCGTTCCCTGTACGGGGGTATTGGCCATGTCGGCCACGCCGGATCTTGGGGAAAACAGGAATTTCCTTCCGGTAAGCGTCCTGCCCTCCCAGAAGGTTCCCACCTTCAGGTCATGATGCCACCAGCTGATTCCCGCATAAGCGTTAAAAAAACTGTCCCGGAATTTCTTAGCCTCCTCCAGCGTCATATCCACGCCGTAGGACTGGGCTGCATACTGCTGCAGCCCCGCCGCCCCCATTCCGAATATCAGGCCGAAATTCACCGCCTTGGCCGCCTGTCTCTGGGCGGATGTCACCTGTTCTGCCGGAATATCCGATATGAGGGAGGCGGTCAGCCTGTGCAGATCCTCCCCGCGGGCATATGCCCCCTTCATCCTCACATCCCCTGAAATCTGCGCCGCCACCCGGAGTTCAATCTGGGAATAATCCGCCAGCACCAGCTTTCTGCCCTCCGGGGCGATAAAACAGCTGCGGAAACGGGCTTCCCTGGGAATCTGCTGGATATTCGGCCCCCAGCAGCACATTCTGCCGCTGTATGCGCCGATCTGCCCATATTTAGGGTGCAGCCGGCCCGTAACCGGATGTATCTGCGCAGGAAGAGGATGCAGGAAGCCGGAAAGCAGCTTGGAATATCTCCGATAATCGGTGAGCGCTTTTACCAGAGGATGATTATGATAGGGCGCCAGGCTGTAGCGGGAGGTGTTCGGCACATGGATGCCGTTATCCCGCAGCAGCCTGAGCACATAGACATTGCTGTCAAAATTCACATCCACGGCTTCCTGCGTTCCCCACAGGGTCAGCTGGAAGGTCGGTTCCCCGCTGAAGGCATATAACGCCTTAAGCGACTTCTCATACTGCTCCTGGATATCCGCGCACAAAACCTCCCACTGCTCCAGATCCAGACAGATCCCATCATATTCCGTCCAGGCCAGCGCCGGCGCACATGCAAATTCAATCTGTGCCACCCTCTCCAGCCCGTTATCCTGAAGCTGCTTTCCCAGGCATTCCCACAGCCGCAGCAGAACACCGGAATCCAGCGCCGCATATTCAAGCTGGGACGCGGTCAGGGAACCGCTCCAGTCCCCGGTCTGCTCCGTCTTGTCCAGCGTCTCTCCCAGATAATGCTCCGACACAGCCGCCAGGTTCACCTTACGCGGGCCACCGCAGGGGCGCAGCAGCTCCGCCGCCAGCATGGTATCGAACACCGGCGCCGCGCACACTCCCGCTTTTCTCAAAAACTGCAGGTCGAACTTGGCATTATGAAAAATTTTCACACTGTCACCCTCCAGCGCCTCCCGCAGGAACGCGGTTCCCTTTTCCGGCCCGGCCGTCCTGTCACGCCTGTCCTCCGTCCCGCCGCCGAGAAAGGAAAAACAGTCTATCAACAGCACGGGCATACCGGGAGCGCCTATCTGTATGAGTCTGAGCCTGTCCCTGTGTACGTCCAGCCCTGTAGTCTCCGTATCCACCGCCAGCACAGGCGCCTTTTTCAACTGCTCCAGAAAAGGTTCCCCTTCCTCCGGGGTACGAACCAGGATATACTCCATGCGATCATCCTTCTTTCCGTTTTGCTGCTTTCATTATAACAGTATCCCTCTGCAACAGCAACTGAAATATCAAACATATGTTCTTTTTTATATTATTGCCCGCAGGCGGTGAGCAGGCAAAAACGTTGTTAAAAGAAGCACTTTTTACAATATAATCAGTGTTTTTTCTGTAGTGAATGCATTCTGCCTCTCGTATAATAATAAAAAAGGCTGCCAATACAGGCAGCGTGGCACCAAACACATAAGGAGGGGCGCTATGGAACATCTCTTTTCGGCAATCAACAATATCTTCAACTTCGTCATACCCGTTTCCGACTTTTTCTGGGACTTTCCCACCAATTTCAGCTGGTATGCCTCCATTCCCATCCTGGGGAATTTTTCACTGGCGGTAATGCTGCTCATCGGCTCGGGCATTTATTTCAGCATCAGGACAGGTTTTATCCAGGTGACGCATTTTGGAAAGGGAATCCGCATCCTGGCAAAGAAAAAAAGCGATGAAATCGGCATTTCCTCCCTGGCGGCGTTCTTCCTGAGCTCAGCCATGCGCGTCGGCCCGGGCAATATTCTTGGCGTTACCGGCGCCATCGCAACAGGAGGCCCGGGCGCGCTGTTCTGGATGTGGGTATCCGCATTTTTCGGAATGGCAACCGCTTATACGGAAGCCGTCCTGGCACAGATTTTCAAAGAAAAGAAAAAAGATGAGTTCGTAGGAGGCCTTCCCTTTTATGGAAAGGTGCTGCTGGGGAACAAGCTCTGGGCAGGCGTCGCCCTGTCGCTGATGTACATCATCTACGCCATGTGCTGCCTTCCCGCCCAGGGCTTTAACGTGGTAAGCTCCATCGGCCAGATGGCTGAAATCGTTACCGGCGCTTCCATGGGCAGCGCTTCTTATTTTTACTATATTGTATCCGTTCTTCTCATCCTCGTTACCGCCTATATCGCTTTCGGAGGCATCCGCAAGGTCACCAGGGTCACCGACGGGCTGGTACCTGTCATGGCTGTGATCTACGTGGGTGTGGTTTTCCTGCTCATTCTCCTGAACCTGGGAAGCGTCCCCTATTTCTTCGGCGCGGTGTTCGGAGGCGCATTTACGCCCCAGGCAGTATTCGGCGGTATTTTCGGCACGGTTCTGGTACAGGGCGTGAAAAGAGGGCTGATGTCCAATGAAGCCGGACAGGGCACCATCACCATGGCCGCCGGCGCCGCCAATACGGATCATCCCTGCGAACAGGGCTGTGTCCAGTCCATCGGCGTGTTTCTCGACACCATGGTTATCTGCACCCTTACCGGCTTCGTCGTTGTCATGGCGCATGTCTGGACCGGCAGCAGCGCTGAGGCCTGGTTTGCCATGGATCGCCTGCCTAAATTCCTGGAATCCGCAAAGGTGCTTACCCCGGGTACGGCCATGAACGCGGCAGTGGCCTTCCTGCTCACCTTCTGCTTCTGTCTGTTCGCCTTTACCTGCCTGGTGGGAATGATCTCCTTCAGCGAAATCGCAGCCAACCGGATCAGCTCCAGCAAAAAGGTGATTTATACCGTCCGCATTGTTGGCATTTTCATCACGGCTTTCGGTATCGCCTGCTCCCTGGCCGGAATTGAACTGGGAAATCTCTGGGCCATCTCCGATCTGGGCAACATCCTGATCGTTTTTGCCAACATTCCCCTTCTCTATCTGGGAGCAAAATGTGTGTTCCGCGCCACCGCCCATTTTAAAAAGAAAGACGGAACGCCTTTTACCTCTTCAGTTATCGGGCGCAGCTGTCCCTACTGGGATGAAAGAGCCGGTAAGGCCACAGATAAAAAAACAGATTCCGCCAGATAATCCGCAGCCCAGGCAAAAAGGACCTGCCAGCATCACCGGTACAGAAGCGCAAGATAATGCATAAGCTGTATCACCAGGTCCTCTTTTCCTTTGGGGCATTCCTCCATCAGCTGTTCAATCAGCTGGTTGGAATTATGCTCCCCTGTAATCAGGTAGGTAGGGTCAAGCTCTAAATGTTTCCTGACCAGTAAAATCCTTTCTATGGTAAGCTTCCTGTTTCCTCTCTCTATCTCTCCGTAATACGTTTCTGAAATTCCAAGCAGCTTTGCAGTCTGCTTCTGTGTCAGCCCCATTTTCTCCCTCCGGGCCCGCAGTCTGTCCCCAATATCCATCAACAGCTTAGATTCAGGCATTTCTTCCCCTCTTTCTCCGCTAAAACGCGTACACTCCCCATAAATCCCTTCAAAAATAAATTACAAGGAATTTACCTCATCCGCCGTGCTTTGTCAACATGCGCAAAGCCGTAATCCATGGCGCACAGGGAAATATTTATAGTATCAAATTCAAGGAATTGCATATTATTAGTATATTGAAAGATAACTTCCGTATTTATAGTCTTTTATATGGAGGTCGGAAAAAATATGGATAACATCTCGAAACTGGTTGGGGCCAGAATCAGAGGATTTCGGAAGGAAAAGCATTTAAGCCAGGAGGAGCTGGCAGAAAAATGCAATCTTCATCCCACTTACATCGGGCAGCTGGAACGCGGAGAGAAAAACCCGACAATAGAAAGTGTCATGAAGATATCCGACGGACTGCAGGTTCCCTTAGACCAGCTCTTTGCCAATGTCACTGCTGCCAACTTTCCTGCCATGGATTATATTCCGGATAAAATCATGTTTCTTGTAATGGAACTGACTCCCAAAGAACAGAAGATCATATATGAATTAATCCTTCTGGCATTGAAGCTTCGTAATTAAATAATGAATGACCTATGGTAACTGTGAAGGAACTGAACAGTTACAGCTTATGAAAAAATGCAGCCTCAGGTATCTCTCCGGCTGCATTTTTCTGTAGGTTTTTATTCTGAAAACCGCAGACGAGGTTTACGCCACCCCACGTAAACACTGCTTCTGCGGTTTTCTTTCTTTTTTACCCGGATCCGGCAGCGCCGGAACCGGAATTTTTTTTTACTTAAGCGAACGGATTTTCCGTAGGATACATCATGCCCTTAGGCTGGTTGAAGTTGATTTCATCCGTTTCAACACCGATGTATTTAAATACTTCATACAGAGCCTTTCCGAAATGTCCGAAAGCAACTGCGCCGTGGTGAGGATAGTTCTTCTCAACCAGGACATGACGGTAGAAGCGTCCCATTTCAGGAATGGCGAATACGCCGATTCCGCCGAAGGAACGGGTTGCCACAGGCAGAACCTCGCCCTGTGCGATGTATGCGCGCAGCTTGGCATCCGCTGTGCTCTGCAGACGGTAGAAGGTAATGTCCCCGGGGATGATATCTCCTTCCAGAGTACCCTGGGTAACTTCTTCAGGCAGGCTTCTTGCCATGATGAACTGATATTTCATCTCGCAGAAGGAAAGCTTGCTGGATGCGGTATTTCCGCAGTGGAAGCCCATGAAGGTATCTTTCTGGGTATAGTCATATTTTCCTTTGATGTCGGATTCAAACATATCAGCGGGAACCGTATTGTTGATATCCAGCAGAGTAACCACATCGTTGCTGACAACGGTTCCGATGAACTCACTCAGAGCGCCGTAAATATCAACTTCACAGGATACCGGGATGCCTCTCTTGGTCAGGCGGCTGTTTACATAGCAGGGAACGCAGCCAAACTGTGTCTGGAATGCGGGCCAGCATTTTCCGGCAACTGCTACGAATTCACGGCTTCCCTTATGTTCTTCGATCCAGTCAAGCAGGGTCAGCTCGTACTGAGCCAGCTTGTTTAAGATTTCGGGCTTCTTGTTTCCTGCACCCAGTTCTTCTTCCATATCCTTTACAACTTCAGGGATTCTCTCATCTCCTGCATGGTTGTTGAAGGCTTCGAACAGATCCAGTTCAGAGTTTTCTTCGATTTCCACACCCAGGTTGAACAGCTGCTTAATCGGTGCGTTGCAGGCCATGAAGTCTTTCGGACGGGGTCCGAAGGAAATGATCTTCAGGTTTCTTAAACCAACGATTGCCCTGGCAACAGGTGCGAATTCAGCGATCATATCAGCGCATTCAGAAGCAGTTCCCACCGGATATTCGGGAAGATATGCTTTCAGGTTGCGCAGCTTCAGGTTATAGCTTGCATTCAGAACGCCGCAGTATGCGTCGCCTCTGCCGCTTACCAGATTGTTTCCGGTTTCTTCCGCAGCAGCCACTACCATAGCCGGTCCGTCAAATTCCTTGATTAACAGGGTTTCAGGTGTTTCAGGTCCGAAGTTTCCAAGGTAAACCACGATTGCATTGCAGCCGGCTTCCTTCACGTCCGCCAGTGCTTTTCTCATATCGATTTCATTTTCGATACATACAGGGCACTCATAAAGGCCGTCCCCATATTTTTCCTTGTAAGCTGCAACTACTGCTTTTCTTCTGGATACGGATAAATCCATAGGGAAGCAGTCACGGCTTACCGCTACGATAGCGATTTTTTCTTTCGGCATGTTGTTCATTTCTTTCCTCTCCTTTCGCGGCCATAGGCCGCACT
>NZ_KE992777.1:176117-183775 GCF_000466465.2 Clostridium sp. KLE 1755 | reverse complement strand
CTCCTTTCGCGGCCATAGGCCGCACTAAAATCAGGGGAGAAGCGTCTTTTGCTTCTCCGGTGGGACACAACGTGTCCCATCCTCTCCTTTCGCGGCCATAGGCCGCACTAAAAACTGGCTTATTTTACACAGATGTTCTCACCCTTCAGGCCGATATGGCATCCTTCGGGAAGGCCGCCCTCGGCATGTCCGATGAGCCATTTGTTCTTGGCAGTGATCAGCGCATCCTCGCCGCCTGCACAGTGGTTCTCATCCAGCGGCAGATTGGTTCCGTCGGGGAGAACGATAGCACAGCGGAAGCCTTCCTCCGTGCTGTTGCAGGGCGCATAGTGAAGTGTTGTTGCATAAAGCTCCACGCCCACACCCTTAGGAAGCAGAAAAGCTTCCACCTTAGAGGTATCGTAAGTATAGCCCTCTTCGATATCCTGCTGCCAGCCAAGCAGCAGAATCAGATCGGAAGCCGCCACGTCGATCTCTGAGGATCTGTGGTACTCCAGCGCGTTCAGCTTGTAATTATTGCCGTTGCAGAAGCCGATCTGGATCGGCATTTCCCCATAGGCAGTATCCTGAAGCTCCTTGTATACAGGAAGAGCCTCCAGCTGTTCCACGCTTGGCTCATAAACAACTTCCTGTGTACAGGGTGTCTTTTCCAGTTCTGCAACCAGAGCCGTAAAATCCACATTGTCCACTACCCTTCCGTATTTCCGGAAAGCGGCGTCCGTTACTTTCTTAATTTCCATCCCTCTTCTCCTTTCTTTTGTTCAGTCCATTTTTAGATTCAGCCGGAATCAGCCGGCATTATCAGCATTGAGAACATCCCTGCGCGGCTTTGCCCACAGCCGGGAATTTATTAAATAATCTTGTCAAACAGTTCTTTGCAGGCAGGATAAATCTGTCTGAACTGCTGATATCTTTCCTCATATTTCGCAGTCAGCTCCGGATCAGGCTCCACGGTTCCCACAACCTTCACCAGCTTGTCTGCGGCTTCCTCCACGCTTGCGAACTCTCCGCAGCCCACAGCCGCCAGAATCGCTCCGCCGTAGCCGGGTCCTTCTTCGCTTTCAATCATGTCAACCTTAATGCCAAGCACGTTCGCCATGATCTTCTTCCAGAGAGGGCTCTTCGCTCCGCCGCCGCAGATCTTGGTTCTTTCAATATGTATTCCCAGAGACCTGGCAACCTCAAAGGAATCCCTCAGTGCAAAAGCAACGCCTTCCAGAACAGCCTGCGTCATATCAGCCCTGGTGGTATCCATGGTCATGCCGATGAAGGTTCCTCTTGCATTGGGGTTATTATGGGGAGAACGCTCTCCCATCAGATAAGGCAGGAAAAATACATGGTTTTCTCCCAGCTTTGTAATGGCCGCCTGCTCCGCCGCATAATCGCCTGTGCCGATGATATCATCCATCCACCACTTGTTGCAGGAAGCCGCGCTGAGCATGCATCCCATCAGATGGTATTTCCCGTCCGCATGGGCAAACGCGTGCAGCGCATTGTTGCTGTCCACGCAGAAGCTTCTGGAGGAAATAAAAATCGTTCCGCTTGTTCCCAGGGAAATATTGCACATGCCGTCGCCCACGGTTCCGGTTCCCACAGCCGCAGCCGCGTTGTCCCCGGCTCCTGCAATCACCTTTACATTCCCGGGCAGCCCCAGCTCCTGTGCGATTTCGGGAAGCAGTGTTCCCACCACCTCATAGCTTTCAAAAATCTGCGCCAGCTGTTCCTTACGGATGCCGCAGATTTCGCACATTTCTTCCGACCAGCAGCGGTTCTTCACATCCAGCAGCAGCATGCCGGAAGCATCGGATACATCCGTGCAGTGTACGCCGGAAAGCTTATATGCAAGGTAATCCTTGGGAAGCATGATTTTTTCTATTTTGGCAAAATTCTCAGGCTCTTTGTTCTTCACCCAGAGAAGCTTCGGCGCGGTAAAGCCTGCAAAAGCAATATTCGCCGTATATTCGGACAGCTTATCCTTGCCGATTACCTGATTCAGATAATCCGTCTCCTCACTGGTCCTTCCGTCATTCCATAAAATGGCCGGGCGGATGACCTGATCCTCCTTATCCAGAATTACCAGTCCGTGCATCTGTCCGCCGAAGCTGATGCCCGCCACCTGTGATTTGTCACATTCCGCAACCAGCTCCTTCAGGCCTGCCATGGTCTGCTCAAACCAGTCCTCCGGCTTCTGCTCAGACCAGCCCGGATGAGGGAAAAACAAAGGATATTCCTTTGAAACAATCTTCTTAATCGCTCCCTTTTCGTCCATCAGCAAAAGCTTGACCGCCGATGTCCCAAGATCTACGCCTATGTATAACATACCGCGCCTCCCGTCCTTTCCTTCTTAAATGCGGCTTTCAATGCGGCGCCTCAGCCAGCCTTCCGGCTTCCCCAAAAGCAATTGCCCGCATGCCGCCTGTTTTTTGTCCGTTCTTACGTGCCCGTGCACGTTACTTTCATAATAAATGATTTTCTCCCAAAAATCAATGGGGTTTGTCAAATTCGTTAAAATATACAATCCACCTTGTTTTTTGCGGCCTTTTGACATCCTCTTTTGTATAATCTGCTGTTTCGTGTTGCACGCACACGATTTTCCCCCTTTGAAAATTGACTTTGCACGTTTATTATGTTACGGTTATGGAAAGTGTAACTGCAAGGTTGCATACAACTATCGGATAACCGGAATTTACATTGCCATAAGAATCCGGAACATTTCTGCCGGGCGTCTGCCGCAGGCGTCCTGTCCGGCAGACGGGAAACTATTCGTTTTTCTATGAATTCACCGTTTAACCCGCCGCCAGCAGAAATAATCAAAGCCCCCGCTGCAAGCAACGGGGTATCAAATTTGCAGCGCTGCAGAGCAGCGGGGCATTTGACCCTCGCGGCAGTCGCCAAATATCCATGCAAGCATGGCTACCTGGTTCTGCCCGCGGGAATAAAAAAGAAATCAGAGGTGAACCAGGCATGGCTACGATTAAGGAAATTGCCGAGCTGGCCGGAGTCTCCAGGGGAACGGTTGACCGGGTCCTGAATAACCGCGGGGCGGTAAATCCCAAGACGGCCCGGAAGGTACTGGAAATAGCCCAGGCGCTTGATTATAAACCGAACAGGGCCGGCATCGTGCTTGCCGCACAGAAAAAGAACCTGAAAATCGGGGTAATTTTGTTCGATACGGGAAATCCGTTTTTTAATGATGTGATAGAAGGGGTAAATAAAAAGGCGGAAGAGCTTGGCGGATATAACTGCTCCGTCCTCATTTCACGCGTGGGCTTCGACCTGCAGGCCCAGCTGGACGCCATGGACAGGATGGCGGCCCAGGGCGTGAACGGCATCGTGCTTTCCCCCTATAACGATCCGCTCATTGCCGGCAAGATCAATGAGCTGAGTGAAAAAGGCATCCCCGTGATCACCACCAATACGGATATTGAAAACTCCGCCCGCCTGGCCTACGTGGGCTGCAACTTCTACCGTTCCGGGGAAACCGCCGCGGGACTGATGCATCTGATGTCGGACGGGGAGGTCTATGCGGGAATTATCAGCGGTTCCTCCAAGGTACTCTGCCATACGGACCGGATTGCGGGCTTCAGGGACCGGGTGCAGTCACATTATCCTGGCATCCACATCGTGGATACGATTGAAAACAGCGACGATGAATTTGAAAGCTATGACGGCACGCTGCGGCTGCTTGGGGAGCATCCGGAAATTAACGCCCTTTATTTTGCGGCGGGCGGCGTATACGGCGGCTGCCGGGCGGTGCTCGCTTCCGGGCGGCGCGACATTACCATCATTTCCTGCGATAAGGTTCCCACCACAAGGGATATGGTGCTTCAGGGAGTCATCGCCGCCACCATCTGCCAGCAGCCCCTCATTCAGGGCACCAGGCCTTTAGATCTAATGTTCTCCTGCCTTACCACCGGGGAAAAACCGGAAAAAGAATACCATTATACGACGGTGGACATCCGTATCCGGGAAAACATCTGACTTATGCGGCAGCAGCCGGCAGAAAGCATTTTTCAAACACGATCTTGCGTCAGGACGTCTTTTCAGTTCATTCCTGCTGCAAAAAAAGCCGTTCCGTGCGGCGGACCAACCGGTTCACCTGCACGGAACGGCTTTTTTTGTGTGATTTCAGACTATTGCCCTGTTACTCCCCTCATACAGGCCACTGCGCATCAGACGGCGGAAGCTCTTCCCCCCTGGTCAGATAAAACCGGTCGAACCGCATGCCTGACGCCATGGAATACACCTGTAGCGTGTGGCTGCCTTTTTCTAACAGGCATCTGGCCGCAGGGACCCATCTGTAAATCTGCTCCGCCTCATAACGGTGCAGCGCCCCGCCCCGGTACAATTCTTCTTTGGCTAACGGATGTCCGTCCACTCCCATGGCAAAATAAGCCTCTTCCATCACATCGAATTTGGACAGCATCCAGACGGTGTATTCCCCGCCTTCACACTCCAGCTGATAACTGAGGGAAGGCGCTTCGGACGGCTCCTTCCATGACAGCCCCGGTGTCCTGACATACATGGCCAGCCCGCTGCGCCCATAGGATTCACTGCTGCAGTGCTGCCATAGCCCTCCGTCCGCGTGGGCAAACCTGCTCTGCGCCAGAGCCGCCGCCGCATCAATCCGGATGCTGCCGTTATTTTCCGCAAACGGATGCTCCCCTTCCTGTAAAAAGAAGCCCGGCTCCACCGTCTTGGCATACCGTTCCGGGTACAGGATCCTGCTTGTCACCGCCAGCCCGTCATCCCCGCATTCCGCCGGGGCGTATTCCACCGGCCGGGGCTTAAGCGTCAGCTTCCCGTAAAAATCCTCCGTCCACCGGTCCGCGTCCCAGTCCCAGGGAAGCTCCTGCGCTCCGGTAATCCCTGCCAGATTGTTTTCCTTTCTCTCCTTCGTATAAATCACGAATCCGGAAAAAGCAAAATATTTATCCACCGCATACAGGGAAATCCGGTGTAAGCCGGCCTTCATCGCCGGGAGGGACAGATACAGGCGATCCACATTGTTAAGCACGTTTTTCTTCCAGTTTCCACGCCACTCGTCATTGGAATACGATTCCAGTATCCGCACCGGCCCTTCGTCCACGGAAACACCTATCCTGATCCGGCCGGTGGAATCCAGCGACGGGAACCGGTGAAGCTCCAGCAGGAATTCCCCCTCACTGGCGGCATACACCTGATAACAAAGAGGCGCCGAAAAACCACTGTCCTCCCTGACGGCCTCCATAAGGCTCCCCCGGCATCTGCCCAGCCGCTTTATGACGTGAAAGTAAGGGGAAGAAACCGTACTTTGCGCCGAAACGGCCTGCACGCAGATACAGCCGTCCTCCTCTGTATTTTCACAGACCTGTGCCGGAGGCTCTGTTTTTACCGGAATCCTCACCTCGCTGCAGTCCGAAAGATCCTTTACGAGAATCTCCCCTTCCCTGGCGGCGGTACAGTCCTCCACCCTGACCAGAATCCTTTTTTCCGTCCGCACGCTTCCGCTGTTTTCAGACAAAGTCATCCAGTCCGGCGCGGTTATGGAAAAATCAAAGCTTCCCTGTCCCGCATTTCCCAGCTCCAGCCATTTTACGCCGGGCTTCCTGAACACAAGCTCCGTTTCCTCGTTCCATAAATGCGTCAGCATTCCCCGCTCTCCGATAGAAAGCGGCGGCGTACAAACAGGCATCTGCGCGGCGCGCGGCGGCGGGAAGCCCTCCGGGTTCAGGATGCCGTCCCATTTTCCATCCGCCATCACCTTATTATAGTACAGAAGCATCTTCCTCCTGGCATCGTCAAACTGCATGGATTTCTTCGTATAATATGCGGCGGCCTGCATTTTTCCCTGCCTGTACGCAAGTGTGCTCCTGTCGCCATAATAAAACTGCAGATTCGTAAAATACCCCGCATGGATACGCATGAGAACCAGCTGGAAAAAGGCGTCCTTTTCCTTTTCGGGAAGCGCTTCGTAAATAGCGTTTCCGCGGGTAAAAAGCTCCTCATATTTATGGATACGCACTACGGCCTCGTCTCCGTAGGCAGTCTGGGAAAAAGCATCATAGTCCATATTTTCCAGCTTTCTTACATTGGTAAGCTGGGAAAAATCATTCAGGAGCGCTGAAACCTCTTTCCCGATGCCACCCTCAAAATTACGGTCGATCCAGTCCGCCACATAAGCGTCCACATCCTCAGTCAGCGCATTTTCACTGCCGATTTCCCAGGCCAGGCGCAGGAAAAATTCAATCTCCTGCTCCAGCGGCTTCATGGCGCCGCTGTTTAGCACCCACAGCTTGCGGATTCCCTCATTATAAGCCTTCTGCAGCTCATTTCTCGTATGGGCCAGCGGTATGGAGCAAAGGAACACATAGGACATGCTCGGGGGCGCCCAATAGGAATTATGATAATAAATACCGTTACCTCCGCTGCGTTTTTTCTCCTTTTCGGAAGGGTATCTGCGGATATAGCCGTAATTGTCGTTCGCCCAGACAAGCGTCATATCCTCCGGCACCTCAAGGCCGTGGTCATACAGATCCAGAACCTCTTTATATGGAATAAAGGTCATCATCGTATCATGGCCCAGCGTATCCCTTAAAATACTGCGCTGATCCCGGATAATGGTTTCCAGAAGCTCCACCTTGGCCTGCCGTTTTTCCTCCTCGCTTTTGTTTTCCAGCCCCCTCGTCTCAAAGCCGGAATCATGGATGCCGCGCATCCCCAGCGTATAGCAGACCTCAAAATCCTGATTCTGCTCCACGCTCTCCCGCCAGTATTCCTGCAGGATTTCCCGGTTTCTTCCTGGTACGGAATAGTCGTAAACCGCATCCTGGTATCCCTTTTTTGCTATCCAGGGACGCCATTCCCGATTGTTGGAACGCATCAGCATATCGCAATGGGAGGTTCCCACCACAATGCCCATGCGTTCCGCCAGCGCGCCGTTTTCCCGTTTACTGTTGAAGGAATTGACATGCATGGCAGGCCATATGTAGTTTGCCTTTAACCGAAGAAGCAGCTCAAACACCTTTTCATAGGTCTTCACGCCGATGGTTTCCTCGCCCATGTGCTTCTTTACCCAGGCCTCCAGCTCTTCCTCATCATTGATAAAAATCCCCCTGTATTCCACGGAAGGGTGATCCGTCCTGAGGAAATCCTCCGGCAGACGGATTTCCTGCTTTTCCTTCACCGGTACATCCGCCCAGAAATACCAGGGCGAAACGCCGATTTTTTCACAGAATTCATAGATGCCGTAAATCGTTCCCCTTCTGTCGCTGCCCGCAATGATCAGCCTTCCTTCCCGGACACAGAGCAGATACGCTTCCTTTATCAGTACGCCTTTTTCATCCCGCAGGAGGTTTCCGGCAATTCTGTCAATGTCCTCACACATTCCGATTGTTCCGATACGGATTTCGGAATAATTTTCCGCGGAGTCCACTTCCGGAACGGCTTCCTGTGCGTCCTCATCGCCCTGCAGTCCTCCTCCCAGAACCTTTTCCAAATCCTTTTCCAGATTGGAAGCCGCAATTTTTACCGCATCGGATTCCTTGTCGCTTATCCTGATCCGGTATTTCTGTCCGCGTTTTATGTAAAAATCCATACGTTTCTCCTTTCATCCTCTCCGGCTGATATCACCTCATGCCTGTATGATATTTTGTAACTGTTCAGTACCCCTCACAGTT
>NZ_KE992777.1:160964-176017 GCF_000466465.2 Clostridium sp. KLE 1755 | reverse complement strand
TAAATGCGCTGACCTGCTGAACAGTTATGATATTTTCATCATATCATAAAGCGGGTATTTTTCTGCAACATTATTGGCAAAAACATTGCGTATCTTGACTTTATATTCTGACTATATATTTTTACTTTATATTCTGGCTTTATACTTTTACTTTATATTTACACTTTTATATTCACTTCGTACTTTGGCTTTACAGCTTCAACCGCCTTCCCATTCATCCGCTGATTACCATCAGGGCTGCTCCTTCTCCCTGTTCCGGATCAAAAAAAGCCTCCCGCCATATCCTTTCCGGCGAAAAACCGGAAAATACGGCGGGAGGCGCATTATCTTACTGCTTAAGCCCCGGGCTTCTGTTTATTTAACTACAGTAAGGGAAGTGATATGGGGATTTACGCCCTCATACCAGTACAGGAAACCTTCCATGTCAACGGTCTGGCCGATTTCCAGAGACTGTACAGCCTTGTATACATCGGTTGTTTTGTCACACAGGTAGGATTCCACGGTGAAGGTGTAGGTTTCTCCATTATAGGAAACGTTGAAATATAAGTCGTCGCCTTCTGTACCGGAACCGTCCCAGTTATACAGGTAAGCCACATCATTGCCGTCGGCATCCTGTCCGGCAGCCTCTACCGTCATGCCCTTAAAGGTAACAAACTGGTTCTGATGGTCGATCAGGCCGTCGGTTCCCAGCATATCGGTAACATCCAGCGCGTCGGCGATAAACTCATCCCCTTCCACGAATTCAAAGGTTGCATCCATCAGCTCGATTTCTCCGGACCATTCTGACTTGTAGCCTGTTACACGGATCTTGGTTCCCGGAACAAGACGCTCATAATCTTCCTCTGAGCATGCCATATTGTACAGGAAATAAGCGCCGTCCTTATCCTGGCTGTAAACGGTGGCCTTATCCTCCCACCAGGACTGCTTTGCCTGGACATAAGTCTCGATTACCACCTGGGAATCCAGATCGGCAGCCATATACTCTTCATAGGTCATAACCCCGGCAGCGGCATCTGCGCTGTCTGTGGTGACCGTCTCAGCCACCGTTGTGGTTTCTTCCACTGCAGCCGCCGGCGTACTCTCTTCCTGAGCGGTCTCTGCTGTGGTGCTCACTGCTTCTGAAGCAGCGGTTGCCGCCGGCTCCCCTGTCTTTGCACAGCCGGCAACGGCCAGTGCCATGGAAAGCGCAAGCGCAAGAACGATAGTCTTTTTCATAATTCTCTCCTTTGTGAATAAAGTTTTAAAAGCTGCAGGAACTCAGGTTTTCCAAGCCCCTTCATGAGTTATTATAGCTTAAAAATAAAAGAAATCAATGGTCATGTCTCATTTTTTCTTCTCCATCCAACAATCAGATAGGCCAAAATCAGTATCCAGGCCGCCGCAAGGGAGGAAAGCAGCGCCACGGCAGTGCCCGGAAGCAGACCCAGATCGGTTTTTCCGGCGGTCTGTGAGGCACGTTCATTTAAGTGGTAAAGGGCCGTCACGTCGGAAAAAAGCTTGTCCATGTAGGCATCGTTGATCTCTTCCTTCCTCCTGGCGGATTTTGCCACATTCTCAATCAGCTGTCCGGCAGCGTCCCGCAGGGAAGCGGAGCCGTTGAATACCGGCGTGGTGAAGGTATCGTCCGTATGGGAAAGCAAAAGCTGGGAAGCCTTGATTTTCACGTCATAATAATTATCATTGTCCTCACCGGCCCGGGACAGATAGTCCTGATACTCTTTGGATTCCCTCGCGGTTCTGGTAACCGGCACATACCCTTCCGTCTCCGCATAGGCCGTCTGTACCCCGTTGGAAAGCAGGTACTGGGCAAAAAGCCAGGACGCCAGGACCTCCTGGGGATCCTCCTTATTGAAGATACAGACGGAAGGCCCCTGGGAAATCATCTGCGGATTCGCGGGATCAAACTGCGGAATCATCATCACCTCGGTTTCAAAATCCACCAGGGCTTCTTCACTGATATCGGTAAGAGGCGCATCGGTCCCCATCCAGGTAGCGCCCGCAGTGGAGTCTATGGCAAAAATGCACTGCCCGGCATTTAAGAAGTTAGCCGGATAGCTGGAAATTTTGAAAGTGGAAAAGGCGCCGCTTTTCACATGTCCCGCGATGGTATACAGAAGCTCTTTGGCCGTATCATTAAACAGCTCAATCCGGCCGTCCTCCGTGGAATACCCCGCCCCCTTCTGTTTCAGCATCTGAATCATCATATTGTCCGTGGATTTATAGAGGAAGGGAATCATCACACTCTGTCCGTTGACGAGGAAATTCCCGTCCGCATCCTTTTTCGTGGCGGCCTCGGAAACCTCCCAGATGAAATCCCAGGTCAGCGTTTCCGGCAGGGTATAGCCCAGGGCCTCCACATAGGTCTTATTCACATAGCAGGCCTCCGTGGATCGCATATAGGGAATGGCATAATGGCGGCCGCCAAAGGAACACTCCTCCAGGAACTGTGGGATCAGCTCCTCCTGCACTGGAGAATCAAACCTCACTTCACTGCCGCCCAGCCCGTACTTTTCATCCGAAAACAGGCCGTCCAGGGGAACCACCACGTTGTCTCCGGTGAGATAGGTTGCAATGTGATCCGGGTAGCTGATGCAGACATTGGGGGTGGTCCCGGTGGAAATATTGGTTATGACATCGTTATATATTTTCCCGTAATCCGTGTACAGCCGCAGGTGTACCGTGATGTTGGGATAGAGCTCCTGAAAATCCTCAATCGCCTTTTTATAAATATCCGTCTGCCTCTTATTGGTATCGTTTTTCGCCCAAAAGGTAATCTCATGCTGCTTTGCGGCATCAAAGGCCTCCGGCACCGTAAAGTCCGTGTTTTCCCTGGAACCATGACAGCCGGTAAGCAGGAGCGCGGAGGCTGTCAGCACAGCCGCGGCAAGCGTACCCGCCCGGCCCTTCTTAAATAAGCGCATCATCCCTTCAGCCCTCCCCGTGACACTCCGGCCATAATTTTTTTCCGGAATACTAAAAACAGCAGGATCAGGGGAATGGAAACCACCACAACCGCCGCCATCATTGCCGGGATATTCTCGCGTCCGAAGCCGTTTTCCCGGATTTCCTGGATTCCGCCGCTGACCAGATAGTAAGCGGGATCGTCCGTAATCAGCCGCGGCCATACGTAGGAATTCCAACACTCGATTACCTTCAGGATGATGATGGTTATCAGCGTCGGCCAGCACATGGGAATCATAACCTTCCAGAGGAACTTGAAATCCGAGGTGCCGTCCACCTTTGCCGCCCGGTACAGCTCATCGGGCACCTGCTCAAAATTTTCCTTCAGCAGATAGATGTAAAAAACCGACGTAACCGACGGCAGGATCAGTCCCATGAAAGTATTGCGCATCTCCCAGGAGGTGATGGTCGCAAAGTTGGTGATAACCACCAGCTCGCTGGGAATCATCATCAGGGAAAGAAAGAGCGTGAAAATTACGTTCTTCCCCCTGAATTCCAGCCGCGCGAAGGCGAAGGCCGCCAAAGTGATGACCACTACCATAAGCGCCGTAGTGATGACCGAAAAAATCACCGTATTCACGAGGTAGCCGCCCAGAGGCACCTGCGTAAATGCATCGGCGTAGTTTTCCATGGTCGGCGACAGGGTGAAAAAGGCGGGAATGCGCTCCGCATTATAGGAGCCATAGCTCTTCACTGAGGTCAGGAGCATCCAGTAAAAAGGAAACAGGACGATAATTCCCCACAGCGAAAGCAGCACATACGTCACGATCCGTCCGATCCGCGCCCGCCGTCCGGCCCTCAGTTCAATTTTTTCAAAATCAGTCTGATTATCCATAAATCCGGCCTCCTCAGTAATGAACGTGTTTTTTGCTCACCAGCAGATTGATGCAGGTAATGGTAAGGACGATGGCAAACAGTATAATGGCCGCCGCCGAGGCGTAGGAGGGGAAGCCGCCGCTGTCGCCGTAGAGCATGTCGTAGACGTAGCCCACAATGGTGTTCATGCCCGCCGCATTCAGATCCGTGCCGAACAGTGCCACCGCATCGCTGTACGCCTTGAACGCGCCGATGAAGCCGGTGATTACCAGATAAAAAACCATAGGGGAAATCATGGGCAGGGTTATCCGCGTAAAGGTACGCAGCTTTGAGGTGCCGTCCACCCGGGCCGCCTTATAATAATCCTGGTTTACGGAGGCCAGCGCGCTGGTCAGGATCAGGATTTTAAAGGGCATGACCACCCATATGGTATAAAAACACAGGACAAACATCTTGGCCCAGTAGGGGCCGTCGATAAAATCAACGGACGGGCCGCCGAACAAGCCAATCAGCAGGTTGATGAGCCCGTCGGTATATTCTGTCTTCTGGAACAGAATCATAAATACCAGGCCCACCGCCAGCGTATTTGTCACATAGGGCAGGAAAAAAACGGTCTGGTACAAATCCCGCAGCGCCCTGATGGAGCTTAAGCCCAGGGAAATCAGAAGAGCAAGCCCCGTGGAGAGGGGAACGGTGATGATAACCAGAAGGAAGGTGTTTTTTACGGCCTGCAGGAAATAAGGATCGTGCAGCACATAGGAATAATTATAAAGGCCTGTCCCGAAATAGGTCTGGGAGGCGAAATTATACCCCTCCTCCGCGGAATAGACGAACACGTCAATCAGCGGATAAATCATAAATATACTGAGAAATAAAAGCGCCGGCAGAAGATACAGCCAGGCTTTCATGCCATGTCGGTTCATAAGCGGCTCCTTTTATCTGACCTGAAAGGGAATACGTGCTTCCGTCTGCGGGTCGAATAAATATACTTTTTCAGGTTTCAGGGCAAAACGGACCTTCTCTGCATCCGGGTCAGCCAGCTGCGAGGCATCCACAATCGCACGGAAGGAAGCGGCTTCGCAGTCCGGGTGAGAAGCTACGACGCTGCTTTCACGGCCCATCACCTCCACGCCCGCAAGGCTGCAGCAAAGAGGCCCGTCCTCCCGGAGCAAAAAGCCCTCCGGACGGATTCCGGCCAGCACCTTACCATCCGCCGCCCCGGGCACTGAAAGCACCGGTATGCCGCCGATATAGAGCTTGCCGCTGCGGACTTCGCCCCGGAAAATACCGATGGGCGGTGTCCCCAGGAATTTTGCCACAAACAGGTTCTGCGGATTGTCATAGACCTCCTGGGGCTTTCCAATCTGCTGCAGAAGCCCGTCCTTCATGACCACTATCAGATCGGAAATGCTGATGGCCTCCTCCTGGTCATGGGTTACGAACACCGTGGTGATTTTCGTTGCTCTCTGTATTTTACGGATTTCCTCCCTGGTCTGCAGGCGCAGCCTGGCATCCAGGTTGGAAAGAGGTTCATCCAGCAAAAGCACCTGGGGCAGCTTTACCAAAGCCCTGGTGATGGCCACACGCTGCTGCTGGCCGCCGGACAGCTCCCCGGGCTTGCGGTCCATCAATTCGTCAATCTGCACCAGCCTGGCGGCATCCTCCGCCCTTTTGTTCATTTCAGCCTGGGTCAGCTTGTCCTTTCCCTTCAGATTCTCCAGGGGAAAAAGGATATTTTTCCGTACTGTCATATGGGGATAAAGCGCGTAATTCTGGAATACCATGCCCACGCCCCGCAGCTCCGGCGGCAGTGCGGTCACGTCCCGGCCGCCGAAGAATATCTTTCCGGCCGTAGGCTTTTCCAGGCCGCAGATCAGATTCAGCGTGGTGCTCTTCCCGCAGCCCGACGGTCCCAGCAGACCGATTAACTGTCCGTCGGGTATTTCAAAGGTAAAATCATTGACGGCGATGACCTCACCGGGATTTTTTCTGTTCCTGTTTGGAAATTTTTTAGTGAGATTCTGCAATTCGATTTTCATGCCTTTCCTCCCTTCACACATTCCGAAGATCATTATATCGCATCCTGCCAAACAATTCCAGTAACAGTTCCGCCATTTTTCCACCTGCTTGACTTTCATTTCCCCGTGTATCATACTGTTTTATTATAGCCGTGAAGCCGTCTGCGCCGGGAGGAGATATGCGTGTCCCTTTTGTTTTCCCTTGCAGCCAGGCGCGGCAGCCACTGCCGCAGGGAGGACATATGGATGGTCGATGAAATTATAACCGCATATTACCAGCTGGATTCCGAATTCGGCTATGATTTTGTATATAATATAGATAACACACCGAAAAATGATGCGGAATTCAAGCTGCATAATCATGATAACCTGTATGAAATAGATCTGTTTCTTTCGGGGAATGCGGAATTCCATATAGAAGGGAATATTTACAGGGCGCATCCCCACGATATTTTTATTGCCAGGCCTTATGAAATGCACCATAACGTGTTTCTGTCTTCTGATAAATATGAAAGAATCGTTATTTTTATCAGCCTGGATTTTTTCCACAGGAACCGGTGCGGGGAGCTGGAGGCCTTCTTCCGGAATCGTTCCCTGGGCATGGGCTGCCAGATCCCTGCGGAAATTGTGGACAGGGAAATGTACCAGCTGCTTATGAAGGTCAACCGGTATCTTCAGGAGGGCGCCTTTGAAATTGCCAGATGTGTGCTGTTGGAATTCCTGTATCTGTTAAACCATATCGGTGAGCCGCTGACCCTCCCCACGGTTGAGGATGAGCGGGTTAAAAATATTCTGCTCCACATCAATGAAAACCTGACCGGTGATCTTTCCCTGGATTGCCTGGCGGAGACATTTTTTATCAATAAATATCATCTCTGCCGGATTTTCAAGACAATAACAGGTTATACCATCAACCAGTATGTGAACCACAAACGGCTGCTACTGGCAAACGAGCTGCACAAAAAAGGGCAGTCCCTGCTGGAAGCCAGCACCAACGCAGGCTTTAACAGTTATGCCCATTTCTACAGAATGCATAAAAAGGAATTCGGGACGAACCCGCGCTCCCAACGCTGAAAGGCGTCCGTAAAGCCCGATTATTTTCCCCGCACCGCGCCGGCCAGCCAGAAAATAAAGTACAGCAAAATATCCACAATGACGATGCTCGCCCCCGCCGGCGTTGCCAGAAGGAAGGATACGGTCATTCCCAGGATAAAGCTGACGACGGATACGGCCACCGCGCAAAGAATCACGCTGCGGTAGCGCTTGCACACCCGCATGGCGGTGAGCGCCGGGAAAATAATCAGGCTGGAAATCAGGAGCGCCCCCATCATCCGCATGCCCAGCACTACCGTCACCGAGGTGAGCACTGCCAGAAGCATGTTGTAAAGGCCGGTCCTGATTCCCGTAGCCCTGGCAAAAACCGCATCAAAGGTCACGGCAAAAATCTTATCGTAAAACAGCAGATAGAGCACCAGCACGATAACGGACAGCACTACGCTCAACACCACGTCGTTTTTGCTCATGGCAAGAATCGATCCGAACATATAGCTGTTCAAATCCGAATTCATTCCCGTGGTCACGGACACCACCATAACGCCCACCGCCAGCGCGCCCGTGGAAATCATCGCAATGGCGGCGTCTCCCTTCAGCCTTCCGTTGTCGCTTAAGCGAAGCAGGATAAAAGCGGCCAGGATTACCACCGGCACCGCCACCGCCAAAGGCGCCATATTCAGCGCGGAAGCCACCGCCAGCGCGCCGAAGCCCACATGGGACAGGCCGTCCCCAATCATGGAATAGCGCTTCAGCACCAGGCTGACCCCCAGAAGGGACGCGCACAGCGACACCAGGATACCAACCAGGAACGCCCGCTGCATGAAAGGGTATGAAAACATTTCAACAATATATTCAAGCATCCGCCAGACCTCCCAGAAATTTTTTCCCGAAGCCGCTCTTCCCATAGTCCTGTGTGGTTCCGAAAAAGTAGCCGCCATGGGAAAGGTGCAGAATATGATCCGCATGCTCCACCGCTTCCCTGATGTCGTGGGAAACCATAATAATCGTAATATCGTGGTTTCCGTTCAGATCATCCAGCATGGCGTAAAATTCCTCCGTCGCCACCGGATCCAGCCCGGTAATCGGTTCGTCCAGTAAAAGCAGCCGCTTGGTGGCGCACAGAGAACGGGCCAGAAGCACTCGCTGCCGCTGGCCGCCGGAGAGATCCTGAAAGCTCTTGTTTTTCAAATCACCGATTTTCAGAAGCTCCATGTTATCAACCGCTCTTTTTTTCTCCGCCGCACCAAAGCCCGGCTTCATGCCACGGCTGTTCAGGCAGCCGGAAAGCACCACCTCATAGACGGATGCAGGAAAATCCTTCTGCACCGCGTCCTGCTGGGGCACATAGCCGATCTGCGTGGCCTTCAGCCCGTCTCCCGTGACAATTTCACCGCCCGCTGGTTTTTTCAATCCCAGAAGGCCCTTGATCAGCGTTGTTTTCCCGGTGCCGTTCTCTCCGATGATACACAGGTAATCTCCTGCGTTCACCTGAAAATCAAGGCCGGATACCACAATCTGGTTTTCATATGCAAATGATACATTTTTACAGGTTATATAAGACATTTTCATTCCTTTCGGCCGCCGCTTCAGGGCCGGCTGGCTGTCCTTCGCCGGATGCAGGCAGGGCCGCTACAATTATTCGTTAAGCGCCAGTTTAAGCTGCTCCAGATTCTGCCGCATCAGCGAAAGGTAATTTTCCCCCCGCTGCATTTCTTCCCTGGTAAGGGTATGGCAGGAGTGCAGCATGGCGGTCCTGGCCCCGGTTACCTCAGCTATGGCATCCGCCACCTTGGCATTGGAAAGCTCCAGATAAAATACCACCGGAATATGTTCCTCCTTCACCTCATCCGTAAGGAAGGCGATGGTCGCCGCACTCGGCTCCGTTTCAGAGCTGCAGCCGGGAAAAGCCGCATAATAATCCAGGCCATAGGTTTTCACCAGATAGAGAAAGGGGAAACGATCCCCAAAGATTACCGTATGTCGCTTTGCCTCTCCTATTACCCGGCGGTAATCGCTGTCCAGACTGCGCAGCTGCTCCAGATAGGCCCTGGCATTCTCCTCATAAATTCCGGCGCGGTCAGGATCGATGGAGATGAGCGTATCCCGGATTTTTTCCACAATCAGAATGGCGTTGGCAGGGGAGGTCCATACATGCTCATCATATTCCCCTTCCTCCAGATGCACGCCTGCATCCTCTGCGAAAGCCTCTGTTCCGCCGGCCGTCTCTTCAGCCGCCCCATTTTTAAGCGCCTCTTCTTCATGGTCATGATCGTGCTCCCTGGACTGCATACCCTCCGCGGTTTCCTCTTCCAAAGGCTCCACCCATTCCAGAAGGCTGTGGGCGTGGACACGGGAATCATTGCCTTCCAGCAGCTCCTCCACCCATACGTCAGATTCTCCTCCGGCATACAGAAACAGATCACTCTCCGTTATCCTTATGATATCCCGGGGCGTAGGCTCATAGGAATGAGCCTCCATTCCCGGTTTGAGCAGCATATCCGCCTCCACATAATCCCCGCCTATCTGACGGACAAAGTCATATGGTGGAAATATAGTGGTAATTACCTGTATTTTGGGCCTGCCGTCGGGAGCCGTCCGGGCGGACTCCTTTTCCTGCCCTGCCGCACCGCAGCCGGCCAGAGTCAGGACCGTAAGAAAACACAGAATCAGCGGGACTATTATCGCTGTCAGTCGTTTCTTCATTTTTTTCCTTTTCTGTAACTGTCCGTATTCTTTACAGTTACCGTTTTCTTCTATATTCAGAAGCAGATTTTTTCAGTTCCTCCAGTGTATCATGGAATTTATGGGAAGTCATGGTGGGGTTGCCCTTCAGCATGTTTCTCTTGATGAAGTTATGGATAAAGGACTGCTCCTTTTCCTCTCCCACCCGTTTGTTTCCGATAAATCTGTCACGCAGCTCCAGTATTTCTTCTCTCTTTTCCTTCAGCAGCTCGGAAGCAGGAAGCGCTTCACGAAGCTGGGCAAAGGCCTCTTCTATTGTGCCTACAAGCTCTTCCCTGCGCTCCAGGCGTTTTTCCTTCTTGGCTTCCCGTTCGTCGTTTGCCACGGCGATAAGTACGTCCAGACGCTTCTGCATCCGCTCCAGCTCCTGCTTGGCCTGTTCCGCCTTAACAAGGATATCGCGCAGATCCATGGCAGCCTGGAAGGAAGTAACGAAGTCGGCGATAAAGTATAATGATATCACCGCAACAACAAGCAGCAGCACTTTATGCGGAATCAACATGGCGATATGCTCCACCGGCTTATGGATGAACTGTGTCATTAAAATCGTGAGAAGCCCCCAGCAAAGCGTGGATTCCAGGCATATCTGCCCCTGGAAATTTAATTTTTTATGGGAATAATCCCAGTAACGCACCTTAAACAGCGCCTCCATCACCACCCCTGTTACATATTCCAGTACGGTGGCGCCGATACAGCCGGCAATATATATCCCCACCAGATTTCCCTTCATGGGGCTGGATACCAGGAGCATCATAATCGCTCCTGAACCATACAGGGGAAGAAAAGGCCCGCGGATAAATCCCCGGTTCACCAGTTTTTTCTGACAGATAGATACATAGGTAGATTCAAAACACCATCCGAAAAAGCAGTAAAAATAAAAAAAGAAAAGCCACTGTGACAATGTATAGTGATACATGCTGTTTCCTCCCTCGTATTCTCAAGGCTTTCAGCGGTAAACTCCCGCCGCGGCATTCAGCCTGCCCTTTCTGGTTTCCCCGGCAGCACCGTAGTAAAGGAACCGTCCGTAGCCTCTTGCGCTCACCATATCCCCGCTTTTGAGCTGGCAGCTGTTGTTTTCGCAAAGCCTTCCATTGATGTATACCTTTTTTGTCCGGAAGAGCTCCAGGCTCTGATTCCTGGACAGCTGGTACAGCCTGGCAAGAATGGCGTCCGCCCGTTCGCTGGAAATGATCAGGGAAACCCTTTCCGGTTCCCTCACCGGCGCTTCCATCCCCTCCGCCGCCGTCTCACAGCGCACATTGGTATGCTTTACCTTCGTCAGGTTCTCACAAAGCCAGGGCGCGATCCGCTGGGTGCAGTAAACCCACGCATGCCTGCCTTCCAAAAAAATATCGCCCACCGTACTTCTGTCAATTCCCAGGTTCATCACAGCTCCCAGAAAATCCCGGTGGGTAAAATTATCCGCAAATTTTTCCAATAGCGGGCTGACCTTCAGTGTCTCTATGGGATATGGTTCCTCATATCCCAGCTCTTCCGGAGAGCCGAAGCGGGCCATCTGCCTTTCACAGCCTTCGCTGCCGCCCCACAGGCTGAAGGAATAGCCCTTCTGCGTATTCATCGCTTCAAATAAGGCTTCCTGCTCCGCCATGGACAGGAAGCCTGTAAAAGTAAAAATATTCTGTCTGTATGATTTTTCTGCCAGTTCCAGAAAACGTTTCTTTAACTGCTGCAGATCTTTTTCTGTTTCAGCCGACATTTGTCCCCCTGATTAAACAAAGCTGATGACTTTTTCCTTGGGCGCTTTGGCCTTCACCACGCTGGTGGCATGGAGCACAGGTCCCTCTCCGCCGTAATCAGCCCAGTATTCCTTTGAAACCTTCGCGGTCACCTTCACCCAGTCCTGTTCCTTAAAGCTGTCCGCATCCCTGGAAATGCAGACAAAGCCCAGGAAAGCCATATCTTCCGCACAGCAGGTCATCGCCATGCGGCCCGGCACGAAATGATCCTTGGGGAACCCGTCCGGCTTCATGACCATCGCCGTAAACTGCACATTTTTTCCCACATAACGGTCAAGATGATCCAGGGAATCAATATACCAGATTCCATATCCCATATCGTCCAGTACAATGGGATCGCTGTTTAAATCAAACGGAAGGTCTTCTTCGAAAATCTCGTCAATTTCACCATTGCTATCTTCAAAAATAATGTCCGCCTGCTGGTTGATGGCCTTTACGTTGCGCTTATAGCTGTTCAGATCTTCCAGCCCGTCGCAGCGGTTGAAAATAATCATCTCCGAATTCCGGAGCATTTCCGCAAGCAGAGACTTCATGTTGGTAAAATACATGGAGAAGGTGGACGCGTCTATTGTGGTTATCTGCTGCTCCACACGCCAGTGCCAGGGAAGCTTCATATTTTTAAAGTTCCACATGCCGTTGTATTCTATGATGATGCGTTCCGGTTTGATTTTTTTCTCCAGGTTCAACAGGTTCTCCGGGGTAAAATCCTCCTCGTTTTCGATAAGCTCCATCACTGTGTTGCTGCGCTTCAAAAGCGCCGGATCATATTCATTTTCGCCCTCTTCACAGAGAATGAGCAGTGTCTTTCCCTTGATCTGAAAATAAGACTGATCCAGCGTATACGTAATAAATTCTGTCTTTCCGCTTTCCAGAAAACCATTAATGATATATACAGGTTTCACAATTATCCCTCCTGCATACCGCAGGCCTGCCTGCGATACTGCATCAATCAGCAGGTTGAAGGGAACCCTTCAGGCCTGCCATTTTCTTATCTTAATTTTTTGTAACTGCCCGTTGCCTTCACAATTACTTTTACAGCTGTTCCGTTCCTTCACAGTAATCGTGCGTTGCTTTATTTTCTGTCAAAAAGCTCCGCCAGCGCCGCTTCGTTCAGCTTGGATCCGATTACGCAGAATTTTCCGGTTACGTCCGGCTTTCCTTCTCTTACATTGCTCTCGCCTGGCACATAATCAAAGTATACCCAGGTTCCGTCCCCTGCAGGCACCATGCCCTTTGCACGGAGTACGAAGCCGTATTTCTTCTCATCCTCCAACGCTTCCAGGATATCGGAAATCTCATCCCTCGTGTAGGATGCAGGCGTTTCGGTTCCCCAACTGGTAAACACCTCGTCCGCATGATGGTGATCATGGTGGTCATGATCATGTCCGCAGCCGCAGCTGCAGCCTTCGCCGTGATCGTGATGGTGGCCGTGGTCATGGCCTTCGTGATCGTGGCCTTCATGGCCATGGTCTTCATGATCGTGATCGCAATGCTCATGGCCTTCATGGTCATGCCCTTCATGATCGTGATCGCAATGCTCATGGTCATGATGCTCATGCTCTCCATGGCAGCACTCCCCGTCGTGATGATGGTGATGGCCGGACTCCTGTTCCTTCAGGACCGCCTCCATCAGCTCCTTTTCCAAATCCTCGCCGCCTTCAATTGTTTTGAGGATATCCTTTCCGTCCAGCTGCTCAATAGGAGTGGTAATAATCGTCGCTTTGCTGTTGTGCTCACGAATCAGCTCCACAGCCTGCTGTATCTTCGCTTCTGATGCCACATCCGTCCTGCTCAGGATAATGGTTCCCGCATGTTCTATCTGATTGATGAAAAATTCACCGAAGTTCTTAATATACAGCCTGCACTTGGAAGCATCCACCACTGCAACTGCGCTGTTGATTGTTACCTCGCTTCCCATGTCCACATTCTGTACCGCCTTCACCACATCGGAAAGCTTGCCCACACCGGAAGGCTCAATCAGGATCCGTTCCGGATGATACGTATCCATAACCTCCTTCAGGGATGTCCCAAAATCGCCTACCAGAGAACAGCAGATGCATCCGGAATTCATCTCCTTGATTTCAATGCCGGATTCTTTCAGGAAACCGCCGTCAATGCCGATTTCACCAAATTCGTTTTCAATCAGTACTACCCGGCTTCCTGCCAGGGCTTCCTTCAAAAGCTTCTTAATTAATGTAGTCTTTCCTGCTCCCAGAAAACCTGAGAAAATATCTATTTTTGTCATATTACACCTCTCTCTCCGCTGTGACGGCTCTTAAGCCTGCAAACACCAGGCCCGGGTCCCGGCCTGTATTCTCAGCTCAGCCTGCGGCTATTTTATATCATAAGGATGCCTTTGATCGCATCCTCTATATTTTGCCCCGTTTTCCTCAACTTGTCAACTCTCATGCATGCCCGAATTCGTGAACTGATAATAAAACGCAATAGTTCCACACATATTATAAAATTTATGTTAATTCCAGCTTTTCCCATCAGGCGGCTTAATATTCCTCAGTGCTCCTCATTCTTCCAAATACTTCCTCATATGCTTCATTTACCGTCTCCATAGAAAGCGCCGCCGCGTCATTTCCACTGCCGCCCCCCAGCATACCCACAAAATTTCCATTACCATCAAAAACACCGCCCCCTGACATTCCGGGTTTTGCCTCACATTCCAGGACCATGATATCGCTTCCAAACTCCTCGCGGAACCATGCCTTATCCTTTAAAACAGCATGTCTGGCCTCATCTCCCACACCGTCCTCAGAGCATCCCAGCACCACAAGGGGACTTTCCGCATCCAGGGTATCAAAAATCCTCTGATGCAGACTGACCACCAGCATTGTCTTTTCCGCTGCATCAGAGGAAGCTCCATTCACTTTTTCTTTTTCCGGTAAATCCTCCGGCACTACTACAAAACCAATATCCTTAACCTGGCATAGGCCCTCCGTCTTCCCGAAAGTCTCCCTTCCGTCCGGAAGAACCACCCGGAGCAATTCCCCTTCTTCCAGCAAATGTCTGCTGGTCACAATTATTATCCCTTCCTCCGTAACATCCCAGATTACGCCGCTTCCGAAATACTCTGCGCCGTTTCCCTGCACATCCAGCCGGACTATGCTTCGTTCCGCCTGTTCCTGTGCCTTTTCTACATTTTCGCCATCCAGGCTTTTTGCAAACCCTACGTTGTTCAACCCGGCACCATCAAGCATGCCTTCAGCCGCTTCCTGACTCTCCACCATTGTTTCCTTTTCAGAATTATTTTCTTTTTTATTTGCACAGGCCCACGGAGTTACCATAGCCGCTGCTGCAGTGAAAGCCAGCAAAATCCAGAAAACTATAGTTTTTATTCGCTCCTTCATTAATTACCTGTTTCCTCCATTTTTATTATAGGTATGTGAGACTGTATATCTTAATGTATGAGGCTCTTGCAAGCCTCGACGTATTTACTTTTTTTCATGATTATCCATATAGTCCATTTCAATCCACGAGGCTCTTGCAAGCCTCGACATTGTAGTGGTGGATATACACCTATTACAAAATCATTTCAATCCACAAGGCTCTTGCAAGCCTCGACTGGCAGCGTCTGGGCAGATTGTTTCATTAATGAAGGATTTCAATCCACAAGGCTCTTACAAGCCTCGACCGGAGTGGCAGGAAAGTAACAGAAAAGCAAGAGAAATTTCAATCCACGAGGCTCTTGCAAGCC
>NZ_KE992777.1:160570-160864 GCF_000466465.2 Clostridium sp. KLE 1755 | reverse complement strand
TCAATCCACGAGGCTCTTGCAAGCCTCGACGAAAAGAATTCCTTTTTAACTTTCTCCCTATGGTATTTCAATCCACGAGGCTCTTACAAGCCTCGACTTTGACTGCGCGCCCGCTGCTGGCGCAGGTACCATTTCAATCCACGAGGCTCTTACAAGCCTCGACTAAACCAAACGACAATAAGCGTGCAGAAGATGCGATTTCAATCCACGAGGCTCTTACAAGCCTCGACTCAAGTTCGTCATCCTCAAGGTCTGCGAGCAGATTATTTCAATCCACGAGGCTCTTACAAGCCT
>NZ_KE992777.1:134472-160470 GCF_000466465.2 Clostridium sp. KLE 1755 | reverse complement strand
CAATCCACGAGGCTCTTACAAGCCTCGACATCCATAGTGATGCATTAAATCATTTTTGCTTATATTTCAATCCACGAGGCTCTTGCAAGCCTCGACCTTTCGCTATCCGCACAGATTCAAATCTCTTCAAATTTCAATCCACGAGGCTCTTGCAAGCCTCGACATTATTCTCCAGGTATTCCCCCAGACCACCGATATTTCAATCCACGAGGCTCTTGCAAGCCTCGACAGCAATACTATACAACATCTATCTTATAAAGCCAAGTAATAACATCCTCATTATACAACTCTTCTAAAAAATTGTCATTATTATATTACTTTTTATTTGCATAAATCTCCATACTGCCAATTTTCAAGTGCGAATCTCCCGGCGAAATAATGTGCACTTATAATTCGCACCTTCCCAAATTTATAACCCCATTTTACACATGTAGGAATACACACAAATAATTATTTAATCTTTCTGCTCCCCCGGCCAACAGAAAAATGATTATCAAACTTACCAAGGCCACCTCAGTTCAAATTTTTCCGGGACCTGTGCAGCACAAACCGCTGTACCGGATAATCAAATTCCATACACAGTTCCTCCGGCACAAAATTGAACCGCTGATATAATGCTCTTGGTGCAATTCCTTTTTCATCCCCTTCGCGGTATGTCGTAACGCTGATATCAACATCCGGCATAAGCCGGAGCATTTCCGAAATCAATGCGGATGCAACGCCCTGACGGCGGTATTGGGGATGGACCGCCATACAGGAAAGGCAGTGCTGGTTGGGTGAAAATAATAAAATACCAACAATATTTCCGTTGTCCTTTACGCAAAGAGCTGTCTGCCGGGCGATATTCTTAAGAAGTGTTTCCGTATAATCAGCAATTACAAGCCCCGGAAAGTCGTCAGCTACCATATTAACAAGTCCCAGCCAATCTGAAACACAGGCTTCATCGGCAAATTCTGCATGATATTGTTTCTTCATATATTTTACTTCCTCCTTTTAAACTCAGCCCATCCATACAAAAAAGAACAGAGCGTGGTGTACGTATATATCACCTGCCTGTTCTTCTGATAGGAAAATAAGCAAAACTGTAAGCCGGGTTATGTCGAGAATAATCATCTATCTAGTACTACTGTTACCAGCAGTCTCAAGCGACCTACCTGAAAGCAGGCCGGGCAAGCCTGTCGCTCTCTGTTTGGTCTTGCTTCGGATGGGGTTTACATGTGCCCCGCCTGTTACCAGACGGGCGGTAGTCTCTTACACTGCCTTTCCACCCTTACCGGGGTCTGCACCCCAAAGGATTGCTCCTTTCCGCCAAAGGCGGGGCGGTATATTTCTGTTGCACTGGCCTTGGAGTCGCCTCCACCGGACGTTATCCGGCATCCTGCCCTGCGAAGCCCGGACTTTCCTCACCTGCCGCATCCCAAAAGGAATACGGACAGCCGCGATTATTCATCTTACTTATTTTCCTTTCAATACTATACCTTTTTTCTTCCTCCTTGGCAAGTGCTAAATCAATGAAGAAAAGTCATTCCGCAGGGCAAACATAACCATTCTGCCAAAAAAGAAAGTTGACAGTCCAAAAAGCAGGGCTTAGGATGATAAAGGAACAAATACCGCAAATCTAAAACTAAAAAAACACAGGAGGATTTATGAAACCTTTTATCGGACTGACTCCTTTATATGATGATGATAAAAAAAGCTACTGGATACTTCCTGGCTATATGGAAGAAATTGAACATGCCGGAGGAATCCCGATAATGCTGCCTTTAACTGCGGACCGGGATATGCTGGAAAATATTTTATGCCGGATAGACGGGCTCGTCCTGACCGGCGGCCATGATGTGAACCCTGCGGTCTATGGGGAAAAGACAGAGGATTTCTGCGGAAGGCTCTGCCCGGAGCGGGATGAAATGGAGCTGACCCTGATACAGCGGGCGCTTGAAAAGGATATGCCGGTGCTTGGGATCTGCAGGGGACTGCAGATCATGAATGCCGCGCTGGGAGGAAGCCTGTATCAGGATTTAGGCGCCCAGAACGGCACTGGAATAGACCATGATATGAAAAAGCCCTATGACCGGGCCGCCCACAGCATAAGCCTTGAAATGAAAGCGCCTCTTTTCGGACTGCTGGGACAGAAAAGTGTGGGTGTGAACAGCAGGCATCATCAGGCCATCAAGGATCTGGCGCCTTCTCTTAAGAGCATGGCGACCGCGGAAGACGGAATCATAGAAGCTGTTTATGTTCCTGATAAACGGTTTTTCTGGGGCCTCCAATGGCACCCGGAACATTGGGGCGACAACGAAACAAGCGCAAAAATATTACAGGCCTTTGTCAACGCCTGTAAAAACTGTTCTTCCATATAAAAGGGGTTGGATAAAAGGGACGGCAGTTTCATATATATATAGCAGAGCCTATATGACAGCCCATTCATAAAAATCCATATATGGCAGAAAGTAAAAATATTACCACAAAAAATCCCGAAATTATATGGTAAAAAAATGTGAAGCATTTTTTCATTAACAATCCCAGTTTATCATACCAACAAAACTGGGATTTGATAAAAAAGTGGACGTTTATTTACTTTGCGTTTCTTGCATAAGTTTTTTTGTTTCCAATAAATAAACATCCTGTAAATACTATTTCATAAAGCAACATAAATAATGCAATAATATCAGGAGCGCATGTACATCCTATAATTAAAACACTGATTGTTACAATTACCGAAGAGTACATATAACTTTTGGATTTATAGAGCCCACCAAAAGGCAGTAAGTGACCGCCGAAAATCATTGCTAAAACCATAAGCATTTTCTCTGGTACTGCTGAATATACCAAGCAGACAATTAAATATAAAGTATTTCATTCAATTTAAAAAGGAAGCATACTTTATTTAATGGATTGTCATTGCGCATATACTCAAACGCTTCTGTCATTTCCTTTAAAGACATCATTTTTACCTCCTGAATATTCACAACTGCAGACAATTTGTAACTTTGTTAATCAACTCCGCACAATTAAATTTGACACGCATACTTTCATACGGCTATTCACCGTTAGAACTCCCCAAGTTTTTTTATTAGCAGGAGAAGCAGGTGGTATAAAAATAGCTTCTTCAATTATATTGCTTTTGATTTTTCCTAAATTGGTTATGCTATAACCATTTTGGGAACCATATCCAAACATATTTCTTCCTACAAATGCTCCTGCTTTACTTCCAAACTCTCCTAATGTAGATATTGCAACAGCGTCAATCAGCTCCGGCTGCATATGTATATAACAGGCAAGCACAAGCATTTCTTTCTGTGGGTGCTGACATATATTTGTGACAAGTGACGCTACGCGTTTTGCAAGAGAAATCACATTTTTCTCTTTCTTTTTCACAAAAATGCTAAAAGCAGTAGAATAATTTCCCATTGCCCCTTGTCTGTAACATTTTGTCTGATTACGAATATCGGCTGCAATAACCACCTTGTTTGTATTCTCTTCCAACATCATTTTTGCAATCAGCCAGTCATTTACAGTAATATTATGCTGTTTGCATAAAGTCAGTATTTTTTCTAACTCCTGATCGCAAACGGTAAAAATTTCCCGTTTCATTTTGTGTTTTTGAATATAGGCTCTTTCAAATGCGCTATATTCCTCATACATAACTTGCTGCCCCTCTTTTTTCCATCTTCTATTTGCGTCGCCTATTATCAATTTACTGATAAGAGGTAAATCGCTGTTTGAGGGAAGATCGTTTAAGCATTGAATTAAGCGTTCCGGGGCAAATTGCGGTATTACTCCGTTAGCATAATGCTCTGCAAATTCTTCTGCCAGTTGTAGAAGCCCTCTGCCGTCACACAAAAGATGGTGGGCGATAAAAAGTATTTGAAATTCATTTTTCTTTGGATAAACCACTACTTTTAGCAGACATTCATTCATGACATTCCACCCACGGACAGATATTTCCTCATAATCCTGTTGCCACAAAGCAGCTTCTTCTTTTATCATTACAGGAATATTCATATAATCTTGTATTTGATAATAAAATCTGCCAGTGTCCGTTTCCTCTGCAATTAAACTTTGCAGAAACGGGTGCGCTTTTTGAAGAGTGTCTATGCTTTGTTTTAGCCGCCCTTCATCATAATTGCTTTCTATTTTTGCCATAATCCCAAAGTGCATATTAGGACACATAAAATGCGCACGTTCTGTATACACATAATTTTTAACCGATTTCATATTTTTTCTCCAAGTCATTATTTTCCCGCATAGCAATATCATTCAACACTTTGTCCTGATGTGCTTCAATGGCTAACAAGATTAACAAAACAGCAAATACGGCTCCTGCCAAAAACAAAGTAATTGAAGAAAGCCAATGCCACCCTGCCACCCAAAATAAAATACCAGTTACAAATAATACGCCGATGAGTTTCATCATGGTAATCCCCGGTTCAAGCATATCCAGTTTATATTTATAGCGGTTATCATAGTCCATATTCCTATGTTTCATTTGCCGAACCTCTCTTGTTTTCATTGTGGTATAATTTGAAACTGGCACATGCTTCTATAAGTAACTGCCTTATTTCTTCGGGCGCAATGTTCGTTGTGTTCGTAGAAACAATCGTTGCTATACCATGCGTAAATATCCATGTTTTCGCAAACACTTCCGGTTCAATCGGAACAGGAACGTGCTTAGCCAAATCGTAAAGGCTTTCAAGTCTTGTTCCGCTATCTGACATACATAGTAGGTGGAACAGATTTTTTTCATTTTGAGCCAGTTCCACATACTTTAGTCCCATGCTTAAAAAATAGGGGGTTTCGGTATCAAAAGGCTGTTGGAGCATGGTTTCTTCAAATAGTTTTTGCGTTCTTTTGTAAACTTCTTCCTTCAGTTCTTCCATGTTGCGAAAAGCGTGAAAAACTGGTTGAGTAGAGCATTTTAATTCACTGGCAAGCAAACGTGCGGTTACTTTTTCAAAGCCATATTCTTTTGTCAACTCAAATGCTTTTTCAATAATAGCTTCTCTGGGTATCTTTACTTTTGGCGGCATAATATTCTCCATAAAATAACTAAGTTATATATCAATGTTATTATACACTGTATAAAGATTCTTGTCAATTTATCTGGCTGATAGTTGACGCTTTGGTGCCAAAATGGCGCCCGAATTTCCTATAGTGATATAAAACAATATGGGAAAATATTGAAAATGGTAGAAAAATTTATAATATGAGTGATACAATATAATCCAAATCGCTAAATCAATATTTGTGAGGGAATAATGAAGAAAGCATATTTTAACTGGAGCAGCGGGAAAGATTCCGCGTTAGCTCTTTATAAAGCCTTGCAATCGGGAATATATGATGTACAAGCACTGTTCACCACAATAAAAAAAGATGGCTCTAAAATTGCTATGCACGAGATTGGTATAAAACTGCTCAAACAGCAAGCAGACTCTATCGGGATACCGTTAACGATTTTGGAGCTTGATTTAACTGCTCCATCAGACGAATATAAAAAGTCGATGGAAATGCACATAGAAAAATTCAAAGAGGAACAGCTCAACATCGCACTTTTTGGTGATTTATACCTGGAAAACTTGAGAAATCAAAGAATTGATAATTGTAGGCGACAGGGTATTCAAGCCGAGTTCCCATTGTGGAATAGTAAACCGAGAGAATTGTTGCAGGAATTTATATCATTGGGCTTCAAAAGCATAGTAACTTGTGTAGATGGCTCTATGCTTGATGAATCTTTTGTTGGTAGAGTAATTGATGAATCCTTCCTGAATGATTTGCCCGACTTTGTAGACATTTGTGGTGAAAATGGTGAGTATCATTCTTTTGTCTTTGATGGACCAATATTCAGGAAACCGGTTAAATTTGAAATAGTAAGCCGATACTACAGAGATTATCCAAATGAGACAAATACAATGCTGAACAGATATTGGTATCTTGAGCTTAGATAATCTCCAAATTCTCATTTTGTACAAGGGTTGGAGGTTTACACAATCTTTGGGATTCCCGGAACATTGGGGCGACAACGAAACAAGCGCAAAAATAATACAGGCCTTTGTCAACGCCTGTAATAACTGAACATCCATATAACAAGGGCAGTAAAGCTGGAATTTGTTTTAATCGACAACGATTTTTATAGGGGAACATTTTCCGCTGTTGCATTTACTCTCTGAAACACTGCAAGCGGCAACTCCCAAAGTAATATCCATCAGTGCTTTTAATGTAATTTTATCTCCTGCTGTGGAAAGCGGCTCCTCCACTGTGATACTGCCATCAGAGTTAATTTTCGTGTGCATGAATAAGTTTACGGGTGAAATAATCGCACGCTGTTCTTCCAACACATTGTTGATATTATCGAAGCAGTTCGGGTGTCCTTCGCCGTTATGATAAAAGAAGTCATACATTTCCTGCCGGCAGCATGGGTGAAGCAAATCATGTTCTCCCACATCATCAGAAATTACCCGCATCATCGGGTGATATAAATTGGTGTAAATAATATTGCCGACATTTAGTTTCAGAGACTCGTTACAGTCAATCGTTACTCCGGTCGAGAGAAATTCATTTGCATTTCCGCTCGCTTCGGCAAAAAAATCTACCACCTGGCCACCCTCAATGTCAATCACAGTAATACTTTGACCTTGCTTAACATCAATTTTCATTCCAGAACACGCTGGAATAATATACTCTTTGTTCATTGTATTTACCTCACCGAATTGTAACTTTCCAGCCCCGGCAATCCGAAGTTACCTTATTACATTTCGCATTACAAATATACTTGATTTTTTAATTCATCGAGAAAAGTTTTTGTGAAATAGAAGAAAATATTTCTACTACTTCTATAATAAAATTACTCATAAATTCTCTATAAGGAATCACAATTTCGCCCTTATTTAACACTATGAACAACTTCTCTTTATCACAACCTTCTTTAAACTCATAATAATCCAATCTAATATTAGTTTGATGTATGATTTGATCCCTTAATGCTCTTCCTTTCTCACTACCACAGAGTAAGTGAAAAGCATGTATATTAAGTTTATTTATTTCACAGATGTATGATTTCAATGAAATCAATTTATCACTTTCATCTTTTAATATTTTCTTTGCAAATTTATTGAAACTATCACACCTTTCATGAAAAGCTATATAATGAAAAATAGTAGCTACTACATCTAATGCATTTCTTGCAAAAAGGATTGTACTTTCAGTATGATAAAGCAATATTGTTTCATCATCTCCAAAAAGGCAAGGAATTTCCATATTTTGTGACATTTCGAATTCGAATAATTTTTTAATAGCACATTTTTCAGCAAACAACATCATTCTAATTTTCTGGTGACATATTACAGCTTTTTCCTCCAAGTATATTTTAAATTCTCTATCAATTGTGGAATTATTTTCTATAAGATTAAATAAATCATGACCTATTTGTATTTTGGGTATAATATCACCATAGTCTGACAACAATTTCAAATCAAGTTCTAAAAGTTTATTTCTATCAAAACCATTAAGTACTTCTCCTTAACATTACTAATTCAATATTTTCAATTTATCAAATTGAAGGCGATTTATGCAGCATTTTTCAAGGTGAACATTATTTACAATTATCAGCTATGTATCTTTGAAACTCAGGCAATTCTTTACGATACTTACGTGAACGTGAATCTGCAATTTGAAATGCTTCCTCAGGCATACTATATCGAAATCGAAAATCATGCCTTTTTATATAATACATATCCAATAATGCTAAGCCATAACCATATGCATCCTGCTCAACCTCTTGATGAAAATTTAATGATTGTGTTACTTTGTCAACATTTGGGATATAATTTTCAAAACCTTCTTTCCATGTCTCTATTAGTGAAATCTTTTCATGTATTTGCATTCCATTCATCATAAGTCCGATTTCATTAAGCTGATATGTATGTCGCAACTCATGAAATACAAAATATTCAATATCATCTTTATGGTCATTTCTACTACGATAAAACCATACCTTATTAAAAACAATCTTGTCTATTTCTCCCTCAGCCGCATTGTTTTCATTAGGAAATCGTTCAGATGGACAATCTTCAAAATACAGTTCAATATCTTCAGGAATCTTCATAAATTTCCGTGCAAAGTCAACAGCATTCTGAATTAGTTTTCTATTCGCTCCTTTTATCTTTTCCATTGAATTTACTCCTTTATTCTTAATCAGTCTAATGCTTTCGAGTTTAAATCAATCTGTTTGTTTTTCCCACAACTTCCAATTTACCAAGTACACCTTTTACCAGCATAGCGAATCACACGGCGGCAAACTGTATATGTACAATCAACAATCACGATTTACAAATCGTTCCAAATCCCGTCTCATGATGGAAATATTATATGGTGGTTCCTCTTTATCCCAATTCCATAAAAGACGGTACATTCTTTCCATGCGCATAAGCGACCGGAACGCCAATACCTGTAATGCCGCGTCCAATTTCCCCATAATTTTAATCTGACCGAATACAGTAGCAAGGATAACCTGGTCTGTCTGCAAAAGTGTCTGATCACCTTTCAGTCCATGATAAGTTTGTGCTGCCTGTGTTTTCAGCTCGCCATCCGTCTGCTCCGGTTCAGGCGGCAAATAGGTTAAGTTCCACTCTTTTACGATTAATAATTCAGGGAAATCAGCAACACACATTTTGGGCCGTTTCCGTATAGATTCCTCTAAAAAATGCAATGTGTCATTCCCTTCATCACTGCCAAAAGGAGCTTCTTCATCGCCGCAGTCATAATACAGTTCTTCAGAAAAACAGGCCCGGAAAACAGGGTGGCTGGTCAGGGGATGTAAACCATATTCCTCTGTATCAAAGTAAAGGTGATGCACTGCGTCAAAGTCCTGCATGTCCGTGTAGCCCTTTTTTTCTTTAGACCGCACAAGCTTAAATGCCTGCTTCTCACATTCATCCTCTGTATCAAAATCTTTGATTTCGTAACGTCCTGTTGTGCCGGTTTTTCCCCAATTGATTACCAGTTCACAGCCTGCCGTTTCTATGCGCCAAAACTTGTCCGATTTTTCATCTGTATATCGTAATGCCTGCTGCATATCCTGCCCTCCAAATCTGTTCGCTTCCCCATCGGCTCATGGGGATTTGCTGCGTACGCTTTCTCCGCCTTAGATAGTCTTCATACTCGCGGCAGAGTTCCCAAAAAACCTGTTGTTCATCCGCAATCTGCCCGAAGAAGATATTTTCCTCAGTACAGACTCAGGTTCCTCATTTGTATATCATTATCTCTTCGTTGGAACCGGATGTATCGGTTATTTGCGATGACACCGGATACCCATTTTCATATCATTGCCACGACCACACTGTCAGGTAAAGTCAAACAACGACAGCTGCTCTCCCGCCAGCTTATCCTCAAAGCGGTTCATATAAGCAAAAATCCGATTCGTATTGTTTTCAATCCCGTGCTGCGCACAGGTTTTCCTGACCAGCCGCATAAGAGAGGACTGGTTGGGGGAGGGTATCTCATAGGTATTCCCGTAGGTTTGTATGTATTTTTGCTTCATGCCCGGAAAATGCTCGTCCAGCTTGCGGTAAAAATACTGCCTGTCGCCGTCTCTGAGGGTCACACCGATCCCGAAGGTCAGTATTCCATAGGTTTTTGCATGGATGCAGTAATCCAGTATGCCGCGGATATTTTCCTCCGTGTCATTGATAAAGGGAAGGATGGGCGTCATCCAGCAGACGGTGGGGATGCCTTCCTCCCGCAGGATATCCAGGACCTCCGCCCTCCGTTTTGTGGTGCACACATGAGGCTCCAGCTTCCGGCAAAGCGCCTCGTCATGGGTGGTAAGCGTTATCTGGACCACGCATTTTGTTTTTCGGTGAATGCTTTTGAGCAAATCCAGATCACGCAGTATGAGATCGGATTTTGTCTGGATGGCAAGGCCGAAGCCGTATTCGTCTATCAGCTCCAGACAGCGGCGGGTCAGTCCCAGCTCTTTTTCCAGAGGGATATAAGGATCGCTCATACCGCCTGTCCCAATCATACAGCGTTCCCTTTTCCTGCGCAGGGCAAGCTCTAAAAGCTGTGGCGCATTCTTTTTGATCTCGATATCCTCAAAAGGCCGGTCGGGATGAATCTGGTAACAGGTGCTCCTGGCATCGCAGTAAATACAGCCGTGGGAGCAGCCCCTGAACAGATTCATGCCGTTTCCGGCTGAGAGAATTGATTTTACATTCACTTCAAACATAACCGCTCCATTCCGGCCGCCTGTTTCTTCCCCGGGCAGGCAGCCCTCACGGCTTGTCTACACCCGGAAGCAGCTGCCTCCGACGAATTCACGTACAATGGAATTATTGGGAAGGTTTTCGCTGCTCACGCCCAGGAAATATTCCAGGAATTTAAGCAGGCGCTTTGCTTCAAAATATTCCGGCTGATCCTTCCTCACGCTGTAAAGCAAAGGCTCTGCAAACTGCTTCAGCACCGCCAGTTCGTAAATCAGGGCAGAGTTGAACATGGCGTCAGCGCTTTCCTGGAATGGGAAAATATTTTCCTCCTCCCCTCTGCGCACGGAGGACCACATCCTCAGGGTATGGGTGGCGGAAGCGCCTCTTGTCCTGGCATCCCGCACCATGCGGCGGATCAGGCGGCTGTCCGTCGTTGCTATCCGGTTGTGATCGTCCACATTCAGGCTGGTGAGGGCGCTGATATATATTTTATATTTGCTTTTCAGAGGAAGCGAATGGGAAAGCCTGTCGTTCAGGCCGTGGATGCCTTCAATAACCAGAATATCCTCCGGCCCGAGCTGCAGATAATCCCCTTTGTATTCACGAAGGCCTGTTTTAAAGTTAAAACGGGGCATTTCCACCCGTTTTCCCGCCAGCAGATCCGACATATCCTGATTGAATTTTTCCACATCAATGGCTTCCAGACATTCGAAATTATAGTTGCCCTCTTCGTCCAGCGGCGTCTTATCCCGGTCTACGAAATAATCGTCCACCGCGATGGGATGAGGTATCAGGCCATGGGTTTTCAGCTGGATGGCAAGACGATGGGAAAAGGTGGTCTTTCCTGAGGAAGAAGGCCCTGCAATCATGACGAATTTCACATTTCCTCGCCTGACGATATCTCCTGCAATTTCCGCAATCCTGCGCTCCTGCCGCGCTTCCTGGACCAGGATCATTTCCGCCAGATCGCCTTCGCAGATCTTGTCATTGAGATCCCCCACGGTTTCTATCTCCATCTTTTCTCCCCAGTCGTTGGAACGAAGGAGCGTATGGAACAGCTTTTCCCTGGGTTCAAAGGGAACCAGGGTTTCCGGTTCGCTCCTGTCGGGAAGCATCAGCATCAGCCCCGCTTTATAGGGTATCAGGTCAAAATATTGCAGATATCCGGTATCCGGCACCATATAGCCGTAGTTATAGTCATAATAACCGTCCAGACAATAGACATTGATATAGGAGCCGCGCCTGTAACGGAACAGCCTGACCTTATCCTCCATTCCCTGGGCATTGAAAATCTCGATTGCCTCGTCCGTGGGATAGGCTTTTTTACTGATGGGAAGCCTGCGTTCCACCAGTTCCCACATTCTTTTCCTGACCTGCTCCACGAAGCCGGCCTCTATCTGGCCGTCCTCTTCCCCATCGGCGCAGATTACCTTTTCAGCCAGTTCTCCCCTGGGAATGCAGTAATAGCCCCTGCCGATGGAAAATTCCACGGAAACCTTGCCCGCCCTGGGGGAGCCGGCGATATCACTGATGGCCTTGATAAGAAGCATGATCGCACTGCGGATGTAGGTGTCGTGTCCCACCCTGTCCGCCAGCGTCTGAAAGGTAACGGCAGCATCACGGTCCACCGTTTTGTGAAGCTCTTTGATTTTTCCGTTGGCTATGGCAAGAATAATCCTGTGATCGTATTCTGCCTGATGCTCCTGTGCCAGTTTTTCATAGGTCACGCCGTTTTCATATTCCCTGCATATCCCGTTTACCGTTACTTTTACCATAAATCGCTCCTATTCATACCAGAAGGGTTCCTGCTGCCTGGCTGTCAGCAAATGCAGCTGCGGCAGCTCCCTGCTTAAAAATTCCTTCATATAGGGGACAAAAATCTGTTCCAGCCCGTAATGTCCCGCATCTATGATAGTGATTCCCTGTTCCAGCGCATCTATACCATCATGATGACCGATATCCCCGCTGATAAAAACATCAGCGCCCGCGCGCACTGCCTGGGAGATATAATCCTTCCCGGAGCCAGGCACTACAGCCGCCTTCCTTATTTTCTGTTCCGCCTCTCCGAATACCCGGACAGTCTCCAGATCAAATATTTCCTTCACATAGGCCGCGCACTCGCGCAGCGTCATCTCCTCCGGGAAAATACCCACCCGGCCGATTCCCTCCTTGGACAGCTCATCCTCAAAGGTAGTTTCCAGCACCGTCCTGTCCGCCAGCGCCAGGCGGTCCGCCGCTTCGTCCGCCATTCCCATCACATCAAAATTGGTATGGCAGGCATAGTAGGATATATCATTCGCAATCAGCTTGATAATACGCTTTCCCGTAAAATCCTCCGCCGTAATACGCTTCATCGCAGAAAAAATCATGGGGTGATGGGTCAGAAGCATATCCGCTCCCGCCAGCACCGCCTGATCGATGACCGCGTCCGTGGCGTCCAGCGCAATCATAACCGATTCCACTTCTTTGTCCCTGCTCCCCACAAGCAGCCCCACATTATCCCAGCTTTCCGCAAAGGAACGCGGGGAAAGCTCTTCCAGCTTCGCCATTACCTCACTGCATTTCATGCGCCCTTCTCCTTATGTTTGCCGCCGCAACCCCCGATGCGGCTTACCTGGCCGGGACGGTTCATTTCATTATGCCAATCAGCTGCTCCAGCAGTTGCCGCTCCTTCGCAAGCTGTGCAAGGCGTCCCGCCGTTTTTTCTTTTTCCGGCGCCCCTGCCTCCCCGGCAGATGCGCTGCCTATCCCGGCGCTTATCTGCCGGTTCTTCCTGAGGCTCTCCCTTAAATATTCCAGCAGCACAGGATTTTTCTCCAGAATCAGGCGGGAGCCGAAAATATCCGCCGCCCTTTCCCATTCATCCGATGAAAGCAGCCCCTGGGACTTACATTCCTCCAGAAAGCGTTTTTCCTGCGCCTCCAACGTTTCCCGGCAAAAACCTTCCGGCGGGTTCTGCAGGTTAACAGCCTTTATAACGGTATAGAATTTGCCCTCTTCCCAGATCATATTCTCTTCCGTAATAAAATATCCGTTCTTTTTCAAAGCCTCCCTTACCAGCCAGGCCTCCGACTGGGGCTGGAGAATGGCCCAACGCATCTGTGCAAGCTTCTCGCGGCCCTCCTCCATGATCTTCACCATGAGGCGCCCGCCCATTCCCGCAGCCAGAAGCGTATCCGCTTCCGGCCTTCCCCCGCGGCAGGGAAGGCCGGATATTCCGTCGGAAAGCCTCACGTCTATGTATGCAGCAAGCCCGAATTCCTCCACGTGTTCCCTGGCCCTTTCCAGAGGGCCTTCATTAACATCCATGGCAAACACGCGGGGGCAGACGCCCTCCCGGATCAGGTATACCGCCACATACCCATGGTCACATCCCACATCCGCCGGGATACTTCCTTTTTCCACCATGGATGCGACCATATGAAGTCTTTTTGACAATTCCATATTCTTTTTTCCTTAATCCAGATAATCCTTCAGCTTGCGGCTGCGGCTGGGATGGCGGAGCTTGCGCAGCGCCTTGGCTTCAATCTGGCGGATACGCTCACGGGTTACATTGAACTCCTTGCCCACCTCTTCCAGCGTCCTTGCACGGCCGTCGTCCAGGCCGAAACGCAGGCGCAGCACCTTCTGCTCTCTTTCCGTCAGGGTGCCCAGGACCTCATTCAGCTGTTCCTTCAGCAGGGAGAATGCAGCCGCATCCGCCGGTACCGGCACATTGTCATCCTGGATGAAATCGCCCAGGTGACTGTCTTCCTCCTCACCGATAGGGGTTTCCAGGGATACAGGCTCCTGGGAAATCTTGAGGATTTCACGCACTCTCTCCACCGGCATGCTCATTTCTTCAGCGATTTCCTCCGGAGTAGGTTCACGCCCCAGTTCCTGCAGCAGCTGTCTGCTCACGCGGATCAGCTTGTTGATCGTCTCTACCATATGGACCGGGATACGGATGGTTCTCGCCTGATCCGCAATGGCTCTTGTGATCGCCTGGCGGATCCACCAGGTAGCATAGGTGGAGAATTTATAACCCTTGGTATAATCGAATTTTTCCACAGCCTTAATCAGACCCAGATTTCCTTCCTGGATCAGATCCAGAAACAGCATGCCCCTTCCCACATATCTCTTGGCAATGCTGACCACCAGACGCAGGTTTGCTTCCGCCAGACGCTTTTTGGCTTCCTCATCCCCCACTTCCATCCTCTGGGCCAGGTCGATTTCCTCCTCCGCGGAAAGCAGGGGCACCTTGCCGATTTCCTTCAGGTACATACGCACCGGATCTTCAATGCTGATGCCATCGGGAACGGAGAGGTCGATACTCTCCATATCCACTTCTTCCTCTTCGGACAGGATAATTTCCTCATCGGGAATATCGTCATCATCCTCGGTGATACGCAGTACATCCACGTTGCTCTGCTCCAGCAGCTCCAGCAGCTTGTCAAACTGATCCTCATTCAGCTGCAGATCCGCAAAGTAATCGCTGATCTCCTGGTATTCCAGAATATTTTTTTTCTTTCTGGCAACGCCGATAAGTCCTCTTACTCTTTCCAGAAACTTCGCTTCCGCGGCCGCTCTTTCTTCCGGGGTCATTTCCGCTTCGTTCTGATTTGTTGTTTTTTTCGTCTCATCAGCTTTTTCCTGTGTCTTTTTGCCCATTCTTAGTCCATCCTTCCTGCGCATGTTAATATTGTTATCCTTAATTCAGGGAAATATGCGTTTTGCTAAGTTCTTCCAATGCCTTTTTTCCTTCAATGACGCGGTTTAATGCCTCCACATCAGTTCCCAGACGGCTCGTATTATATTCATAGCTGATTCTTTTTACAGAAACCAGGATATCGTGAAATGCTTTTTCTTTTTCCTGTATTGTCTCCGGTTCCATCAGCCTTGTGTTAAAAAGTGACGCCACCTCTCTCTGCTCCTCCTCATCGGGGAACAGGCTTATGATGGATGCCGCGTTGAGTTCGCCCTTTTCAAGCCCTGCGAACAGCCTTTCGGCCACCCGCACATAAAGCTCCTCCGTAAAGTCCTCAGGTCCGATAAACCGCTCGATTTTTTTATATAACTGCGGTTCCTCCACCAGCCAGGTAAGCAGAAGCCTCTGGGTCTTTTTGCTGTTTTCCTCCGGGGTGGTTTTTTTATGGATTCCCGATTTGGGCCGTTCCACGGGTTTGGCAAGCCCTGTCTGGGCTGCAATGCTGCCCACCAGCTTTCTCAGGTTTTCGAAGCCGATATGGTATTTCTCCGCCACCGCCTCGATATAATTCTCCCGCTCCACCTCTTCGGAAAAATCACACAGCTTTCTGGCGATTTCCCTGTGGAACCTGGTCTTGTCCTCCGGATCAGAAAGGTTGTACTCCTTCTCCAGCATCCTGATTTCAAAAAGAAAGCTGTTTTCCGCGTGGTCGATGCGTTCCTGGAACGCTTCCTTCCCCAGATTTTTCATGAATTCATCCGGATCCTTGTACGGCTCCAGACTGATAATCTTCCCGGTAAGCCCCGCCTCCTTCAGTATGCCGATGGCCCGCAGCGCCGCTTTCACGCCCGCGCCGTCGCTGTCGTAGGAAAGCAGAACCTCCTTCGTATACCGCTTCAGCAGACTGGCCTGTCCCAGTGTAAACGCGGTGCCAAGAGACGCCACCGCCTGATCAAAGCCCGCCTGATGCATGGAAATAACGTCCATGTAGCCCTCGCAGAGAATGATATTCCCCTTACGCGAGGTCCTTGCAAAATTCAGGCCGTAAAGATTCCTGCTTTTGTCAAAAATCGGCGTTTCGGGCGAGTTTAAGTACTTCGGTGTTCCATCCCCCATCACCCTGCCGCCGAAGCCGATAACCCGGTGGTTGATATCCTCAATGGGAAAAATTACCCGGTTCCAGAACTTGTCGTACATGCCGTGTTTTTCATCCACGTTGCACAGCCCCGCTTCGTGTATCAGCTCCGGGGAATACCCCTTGCTGCGCAGATACTGTACCAGGTCATTGCTGGTCTTATTGGCAAAGCCCAGCCCGAACTTCTTTATCGTCTCATCCGAGAGCTGCCTGTCCCTCAGATACCTGTACCCTGTTTCACCCTGTCTGGCGCGAAGCTGGAAATAGAAATATTTGGCCGCCTCTTTATTGATTTCCAGCAGCCTGCTCCGCTTGCTTTCCGCCTTCTTCGCCTCTTCGGAATATTCGATTTCCGGCAGATTCACACCGGCGCGGTCCGCCAGCATTTTCACCGCCTCCGGAAACGTGTAATTCTCATATTCCTGGATAAAGGTATATACATTCCCGCCCGCGCCGCAGCCGAAGCAATAATACATCTGCTTGCCGGGCGAAACGGAAAAGGAAGGCGACTTCTCATTGTGGAATGGGCAAAGGCCGAAATAATTGGCGCCCTTTTTCTGAAGGCGCACATAGCCTGAAATCACATCCACTATATCATTTTTCATCCTGACTTCTTCTATCAGTTCATCCGGATAATACATGCCTTCTCTCACCTCAATCTGTAAGGCTCCCGGTTCCATCAGAACCGGAATCCGTTGATTACTTCACCGTCCAGCATTTGGGAATATAGATTTCCTCATACTGTGCAATGGCGAAACGGTCCGTCATTGCCCCTATATAGTCACAGCAAATCCTTTCCTTTGCTTCTCCCCTCTCCATCAAAACCAGCAGTTCGCCGGATATTTTATCAATATGATGGAGATAATAATCGTAGAGCGTTTCCACCAGCAGCTCGGCCTTGCCTTCCTCGCTTTTGGCCTGCTGGTTCGTGTAAACCCTCTCAAACATAAATGAACGCAGTTTTTTCATAGCGTCCTCCACCGGAGGGGACATGCATATGTCGTTCTTTCCGAAGCTGTTGGTCACAATATCATGGATAAAATGATCCAGCCGCTCGCCCGTGGTCCTGCCCGCCACCTCCTGCACCTGCTTCGGAATATCCTCCTCCCTCAGGATACCCGCCCGTATGGCGTCGTCGCAGTCATGGTGGATATAGGCGATTTTATCAGACAATCTGACGATTTTTCCTTCCAGCGTAGCCGGATTGCCTTTGGTCTGATGATTACGGATGCCGTCCCTGACCTCAAAGGTAAGGTTCAGCCCCTGGCCGTCCTTCTCCAGGATATCCACGCAGCGCACGCTCTGTTCGCTGTGCTCAAAGCCATAGGGACAGACTTTGTCCAGCGCACGCTCTCCCGCATGGCCGAAGGGCGTGTGCCCCAAATCATGGCCCAGTGCAATGGCTTCCACCAGATCCTCGTTCAGCCTCAGCGCCTTGGCAATCGTCCTTGCATTCTGGGACACCTCCAGGGTATGGGTCAGCCTCGTCCTGTAATGATCTCCTTGCGGAGCGAGAAAGACCTGGGTCTTATCCTTCAGTCTTCGGAAGGCTTTACAGTGCAGGATCCTGTCACGGTCCCGCTGGAACACGGGCCTGATATCACAGGGTTCCTCATCCCTCAGCCTTCCCAGGGAATTCTTGCTCAGAGAAGCATAGGGGCTTAAATAAACCTCCTCCCACTTCTCCAGATTCTCCCGAATTGTTGTCATCCGTCACCTTTCCGCCATACGGCAGCCACGAATATATGGCATTATAATGCCTGTTTCCGACACAGTACGTCAATCAAAAATATGCTCACTATCTTTATATTCTGCGCCGATTCCCGGAATCCTTTTATTTTTTTCAAAAAAATTATTTTTTGATGGCAAAAAAGGAAGAGAAGCGCTGGCCTGGCTCTCTTTTTATTCTGCGGGAACGCGAAATCAGACCGGACACTCTCCTTTTATCCTCTTATTTATGCCTGTGTGAATCCCGGTAAAACGATACCGTCATCACCATCTGCAGCGCTCCCAGCAAAAGGAAGGTGCCAGACAGCCCAATCCGCTCCGCCGCCGCGCCTGCTGCCGGAAACAGCAGTATCATAATAACGGAAAACAGCATACTGCCCACAGAAATCAGCGTTGCCCTCTGGCCTGATGGAATCAGCCGGTTCAGGGAAATGGACTGTATCGAATACAGCAGGGCGTTGGCAAAGCAGGCTGCCACAAACAAAACCACGGACACGGGCAGCCGGTGCAGGAAGAACCCGGCAAGCCCCGCCGCAATCACCAGCGCAGCCGCATACTGTGTCTTTTCCCCGGCTTTCCCGTATACCTTTTCACTGGCCAGCGCGCCAAGGCAGGAGGCCAGGCCGCCCAACAGCATGATCACGCTGATTTCCACCTTATTTAGTCCCATATCATAAAAATACTGCTGGCTGTAGAAAAACAGTACGGTATAAAAAGCAAAAACCATCTCAAAATACAGCATTATCCTGCGTATTTCCCTGTTTTCCGCCAGAATGCGGAAGCTTGTGACAAAATGCTGTTTTATCATGCCGCCGCTTTTTCTTATTTCCTGCGTTATTTCCGGCTCCTTCATCAGCACAGCCGGCAGCAAGGCCAGCAGGGCGATTATAACAGATGCGCCATAGCACCAGACATAGGATCTTTCTGCCAGGATACCGCCCGCCACCGTGGCAATGGACTGTGAGATTTCAATGAGCAGATTGATTCTGCCATTCACCTTCAGGTACTCCGGCTCCCGCCCGCACTGCTTCATGCTGTCATAAACCAGCGCTTCCTCCGAACCGGAATTCAGGTTATTTCCCAGTGCCTGAATGACAAAGGACAGGGCAAAGCCCCAGAATTTACCTGAAAGCAGCATCAGGATACAGGAAATGGCGGTGCACAGCCGTCCCCAGACCACAGTCCTCTTGCGCCCCAGCAAATCCGCCGCCGCGCCGGAAGGGATTTCACAAATCATGCTTGTGATATGGTACACTCCCTCCAGTATGCCTATCTGCCACAGGTTCATCCCCTTAAAGGCCAGATACAGCACCCAGACCGAGGTGGACATGTCAAGATTCTTAAGAAAGGTAAAAATATAATCCAAAGGGATATTTCTGTAAATATTCCAGCGTTCTGTATGCTTCTTCCCTGATTTATTACTGTTCATTTTCGTAACTCCTTTTTTATGGCAGCCATCGGTCCAATCCAAATCCGGACTGCTCTTTTTACTTAAAAACAGGCGCAAAAAAACCAGGAGCATGCTTCCACATGATTCCCGGTTCATATCGGAGTTACTGCTTAAACGGAACCGCCAGACGCAACAGTCCCTTAACTACAGACAGGCCCTGTCACAGTCTCCGTGTATGTCCGTTTCCCTGAAAAAGGGCGCAGTATCCCCGTAAAGCAAAAATAATCCTGCTTTCGTCCGACCGCTGCTGCTGTAAACCGGCACATATCCCAAACTGAACATGTCTGTCTCCTTCCTGAATAATTATGGTTCTAACTTATCACATACGTTCCCGGATGTCAAACTTGTTTCTTCCGGCTTTGTTTTCTCCGTCCCTGTTCCTTCCGGCTTTCCGGGATATTCCGTAACAGCCCGGTTATCCTCAACGTTACAATAGTTCTGAAGAATCCGGGCGGCCTCTCTTTTGATATCCTCACGCAGCCGCTCCGGCGCAAGCACCTCCACGCTGCTGCCGAAGCTGAGCACCCATTCCAGCAAAACAGGATAGTTGGTAAAGCCCAGATTTTCCACCAAAAGTGTGCCGTCCTCCTGCTCCGTAAAGCTGGATGGTCCGTATTCCTCAATAAGACGGAACTTCACCTTCCCTGAAAATCTGGCCCGCAGCATGATTTCATCGGAAAACCAGTATTCGCTGTCCAGCTTTTCCTCCGGCACTTCCCGCGGCGCAAAGGCTTCCTCTTTTCCCGCAAGCTCCCACAGACGGTTCAGCTTGAACATGCGGAAATCCTCCCTCTGCCTGCAGTAGCCCAGCAGATACCAGGAAGACCACTGAAAAGCCACCCGGTAAGGCTCCACCAGACGGCGGCCCGTCCCTTTTCTGTAATAATAGGTAAATTCCACCAGCCTGTGCTCCTGGATTGCAGCCTTCAGGACCGCAATTTTTTCCGAAAGACTGTCCCTGTAATGGGAGGCCAGATTGATGGTTACCGCTTCTGCCGCCGCAGGCATATTTCCCTGCACGATGTGGAATTTCTCCTTCAGGCGCTCCTCCATGGGGTTTTTCATCACGCTGTCCATGCCGCGTATTCCTGCCAGCAGCGCTTCTCTCTCCTTTGCGGTTAAAAAGGAATTATCCATTTTAAAGCCCGGGGCCAGGGAAATCCCCCCGCCGAAGCCCTGTTCCGTAACGATTGGGATCCCCGCCTGGCACAGCGCCTCCAGATCCCTGCTGATGGTCCTCCTGGAAACCTCCAGCTTTTCAGAAAGCATTGGCGCTGTTACTTTATCCTGCTGCAGCAGGATGGTGAGAATGGCCATAAGCCGGTCTATTTTCATCCGGTCAATCCTTTCTATTCTTCTGTTCGTTCAGATAATATTCCACCAGCGTATGGGATACGCTTCCGGCCGGATGCACCATTTTGAGAGCCTGGGAAACAGGCACCCACACGGCCTCGTCCACTTCCCCGGACAGAACCAGCTCCCGCTTTTTCGCCTCTGCGATGAAGCCTATCATGAGCATGTCTTTCTTACCGAACCAATAGGTTCCCGTCATCCGAAGCCGTTCCACCGGAACGCCGATTTCCTCCTCTACCTCGCGCATAGCTGTGGTCTCCGCATTTTCACCGGGCTTCATGTAGCCGGAAACAAGATTATAATAGGTATCCGATATATATCCCTGGCGGAGCAGGGCCGCTTCGCCGTACTCGTTTACCACCAGCGCAATGATACAGGTGGAAAACATGTCAAACAGCGGCTTTTTGCAGCGGGTACAATAGGGCACCAGCCCTTCATCCCCGATTTCTTTTGGCGTCAGTGCGGTTCCGCAGTCAGGGCAGTAGGTAAATTTCATAATATTTTTCCTTTCCAGAATAAAATGCAGGCAGCGCCGTTTTTCAGCGTCCGGCGCTGCCTGCGTGCTTTAGTAATTATAGCACTGGTTTTCCTGTAATGGAATTATATTTCTCAACTATTGTATTTCACAGTTATTCGGCAGCTTCAGGCATTTGTCCGAAATCCACAAGGAAGCTTTCTCCAAGCTGCCGGAAATCATTGCTCATTTTTCCGCTCTGCTCAGGCATGGCGACCACATAGAACGTCATTTCCACCTGTCCCGCCGCTTCCGGCAGCATATCTCCCAAAAGGCGCATATACCCCTTTCTTGTGCTTCCGCCGCCGAAATAATTCATGTAGAAAGGATATTCCTTCCCGCTTTCATCCTTCGCAATCACCTTCATATCATACCGGGAGGCGTCTTTATCATCCGCCGAAAAATTAATCCGCTGCTCCAGGTCATTGCTTGTGAACTCATCCAATGTGACAGTTACGCCATTGGGCAGGGTAAACGTCCGGTTTAAAGCGATATGCCGTGTATCCTTCATCAGGGCGGAGGCGTCCGCCGTAAAAGAAAAATCCCACTTGCCCTTGATATTTTCCCATATATCCAGCTGACGGAATGAGATATCTATGGCTGTTTCTCCCACCAAATCAACGTTTTCACAGTTATAGCACATTTCTATGCCGACAATTGTCTGTTCCTCATCCAGATATTTTAAGCCTCCGCCGCCGCCCGCAAGCACACGTCTGCCGTTAACCTTTATGGAGGCAATGGGAGAAATTGCGCTGATGTCAAGCGGCTGCCCGTCCTCTCTGCGCACCGTCACATTGACCCACACCTCCGACTCTGTCACCACAACCTCATGCAGGGTCACCGCATAGCCGCCATCCATGGCTGTGGTGTTGACCACCTCTTTATAGTCCGCCAGATCCTCCTGCAGCCCCAGCGCATTTCCGATTGTCCACTGCAGCTGCTCCAGCGCCGCATGAACCTCACTGCTTGATGCGGCGATTCCTATCACAATTACGGCTGATGCCGCACAGACTGCCATTTTTAAGGAACGTCCTCTTTTTATGGATTTATTCCGGCATTTTCCTCTTCCGGCCGCTTCACTTTCCCTGGTCCTCAGCCTCTTTTGGAAGGCAGCCTCATACTTTTCAACCTCTTTCCGGGAAAGCTCCTGTTCCTCCGTTTCTGAAAAATCCGTAACAATATCATTTGCCATATCATATATTTTTTTATTCATATGCCTTCTCCTCATCTACCGCTGCTTTCCGCAAAACGCCGCATTTTCCGTTTTCCCCTGGATACCTTGTTGTATACGGCTTCCCGCGGAATCCCCATCTGTGCGCTGACGGTTTCCACGTCCTGCTCCTGCAGGAACAGCCTTGTAAAAACTTCTCTGTCCTTCGGCTTCAGGCAGGCTAACAGAGCCTTTGTTTCTTCGGAAAGCTCCTGTTCCACCAGCTGCCGCAGGTTTTCATCCTCTTCGGCCAGCTCCACCTCTTCCAGCGCTGTCTGGTCAGGCTGTTTGCCGTATTTGCGCAGGTAGTCGATGGCGTGGAATCTGGCCACGCCCGCCGCCCAGCTTTTGAAGCTGCTCCTTTCCGGATCATAAGAGCCGATATTATTCCATATGCCGAAAAAAATATCATTCATGCACTCGTCTATCCTGTCCGGCATACAGTACAGTCTTTTTCCCACAATGGAAGCAAGCAGCCCTCCGTACCGTTCCATCACATATCTGATTCCCTCTTCCCGGCGCTTTTTTATCAGGGAAATAAAATTATCTTCATTTGCTTTCATACACCACTCCATCACAAACCGGAAATAAAGTCTGCAGCCTCTCTCCGGTTTTCTCCTTTCACTTATTAATTCGGAGGGAAGAGGGCAGGATCTATCCGTTTCTGAAAAAATTTTTTAATATGCCCTGCTGCTTGTTTCTCTGGCAAAAAGGCCGCCTGGGAGTCAGGCAGAAAGGCATCAGTATTGTATCACGGGCAGGCGGCTTCGTCTATGGAGCTGGCGAATGCATAGCACCGCCTGCGGCAGTGAACAGTGACGGCCGGAATACATGCTGCGGCGGCTGAAGTCCAAGTTCGATATAAATCATAACGGATGCGGGAATGTGTTTTCACTGTTTTTACTAATAGTGCTTGTTGTTTTTTCATTCAACTGTTATACTGTTATGGATGGGGAGATATGGAATATTAATGTAAAGGGAGGGGCATATGAGAAGAGCCGGCATTACGGAAGCGGAAATAATTCAGCTGACGCTGGAAAATGTCCGCAGCTTTTATCACAGGAACCCGGAAGTTACCACCGCGCCTATGGCGGATAATTTCATGTGGATTGGTTCCAATGATTTTCAATGGTGTGAAGGGCTGGAGAATTTCCGGAGAACTATGGAAAAAGAATATGAAGAACCGCCTGTGTTGATATCGGATGAAGAATATCACCTGCTTTTTCATGACCGCAATGTATGGGTGGTCTGCGGCCGTTACAGGATCACCTCGGTCATGGAGGACGGCACCGCACTTCATGCCCATGTACGGGGCACCTATGTATGGCGCATGATCAACGGGGAACTGAAGCTCGCCCATGTCCACGGATCCCATGCCCAGGACATTCCTTTAAACCGCATTGTCACGATGCCGGAACCGCTTACCGCGGACATGGATTATTTTGATTATCTGAAGCGCATGGACTCTATTACTTCAGATGTAAACAAAATTGCTTTCCGGGATACGAATAAGAATTACCGGTATCTGTTTCCCTCGGACATTCTTTACCTGAAAGCCGCCGCCCAGTGGTCCATTGTACATACCAAAACGGAAACCTTTCAGGTGTGGGGCCTTCTGGCCGACTATGAAAAAAGCCTTCCATATTCTTTCCGGCGCATTCATAAAAGCTATCTGGTCAACAGCCTTTACGTTGACAGCATTCACCGGTATAAGGCAGTTTTGAGGGACGGCCAGGAGCTGCCCATCGGCAAAGAACGCTACATGGATCTGAAGCATTATCTGCAGCATGCGGTTTAATGCTTCCCCTGCGGCGAAGGCCTGGGCGCTGTCAGTCCAATTATCTTTAAGGTTATGAAAGAGGCTTCCTGGAATGGATGAAAAAATAGAAGAAATTGCGAGCAAGGCAAGGGAAATCCTCAGGAAAATACCTTTTGCCGAAAAAGAACAGATTGATTTTCAGACGGTGGAGTATGGAGATCCTACAGTCACTTATGAAAGCTCCGGCTATGGCTTCGTGCAGGTGGTAAATGAACGGGGGCATGAAAGACGCAACGTCATAGCCGACAGCTTTGAGGAAATGGTAAATTATTTCGTAGACAGTGCGATTACGGACTATGCATACCGCTATGAGCTTGCCCACCGCCGCCGCTTTGAATCAAACCTCCGTCAGACGGATGAAGTCCGTGAGGCCTGTTATCATTATATTGATCCCGGGAAAAAATGTATCCGCAGGGATTATGACGATACGCCCCATATTTATCTGGATCTTTTTGCTGCCTATCGCAGTATCTGTTTAAAATACAGGGAGGAAAACGCTATTTCCTGTCAGCCGCTTAAGGATGACATTGATTATATTGCCGACCGGAAATATACGGATACTCCCGACGGCGGTATGTACAGTCTGAAGTCTTCCATGGAAAAGGTGAGGAAGCGGACAGAACGAATCGGCGCAAACAGCAGCAAGCTTAGGGAGGCTTTTTGGCAGTATGAAAAATATTACCGGCTTCTGAAGGAAATGAAATGAATGCAAATGCAGGAATGATTGAAGGAAGCTTCAAATCAGCAGGCCGGCATCGAATATCATTTATTCTATTTCCTGCCGGCCGGATAGTTATCTGTTTAAAATCTGCTGCAGCATATCCCGGCTGACAAACGGGGCAAGGGGAATGATATGCTGCATGTTTTTTATGTTATGTTGGCAGGCTATTACCATTTTATCCACAATATCCCTGTTCACAAAGGGGGCTATGCTCACTATATCTTCCAGGGTGAGATTTTGATCTGCAAAAAGCTTTGCTGCCTGGCTTGCCGTTTTCCTGCTGATAAAGGGTACTATGGAAACGAGCTCCTGTATTGATGTGAATTTTCCCAGATTTTCCTCTACCAGCTCATCCATCAGCTTCCTTTCAATAAAGGGTGCAATTAAAATGAGCATTTCCACCTGGGTCAAAAGTTCTTTGTGGTTACCAGCCATTTCCGTTATCATTTCTCTTCCTACGAATGGCGCAAGATAAATGATATCTTCAAAACTTTCTATTTTAATCTTATATTTTCTTACATCGGATGGTTTTACAATCCCCTCCAGTTCCTGTAATTCCTTTACACTGATTTCCTGCTCCTGAGGATGCATCAGCGTTTCTACGCACTTCGCCTTGTCCTGATAATCCAGCAGTTCATCAACGGTTATGTGAAAGAGTTCTGCAAGTTCTGTCATTCTGGATATATCCGGCATAGTTTCATTTCTTTCCCAACTACTGACAGCCTGGAAGCTGATACCCATTTTCTCCGCAAGCTCCATCTGCGTCATATCGGCGGCAATCCTGTATTTCTTAATCTGTTTTCCAACTCGGGCTAAATCAAACATTTCTTGTCCTCCTGGACTTTTTCCTTTGATTATACTGTTTTTCGGGTGGGCGTGAAAGCAAGAAGTGCTTGAAAGGGATGCAGGGATGGGTTCAAGCGGCGCTTGAAAGGGGGAAGATGGATAGCGGGTTAAAAGATTATTTGAGGTGGTATGAGCCTTGACCTGTTATGGCCTATGAATATGTCACAAAGCAACTATTTCAATCCATAAGGCCGTATAAGCCTCGACGCGACGGATCTGGTGGTCATGTAGGACACTGCTATTATTTCAATCCACGAGGCCGTATAAGCCTCGACGTTTATAATGGAGTCATTGAAGGTGATTATCTCATTTCAATCCACGAGGCCACATAAGCCT
>NZ_KE992777.1:133883-134372 GCF_000466465.2 Clostridium sp. KLE 1755 | reverse complement strand
TCAATCCACGAGGCCACATAAGCCTCGACCGTGCCAGGAAGAACAGGGCCGCCGGTCACATAAATTTCAATCCACGAGGCCACATAAGCCTCGACTATTGTGTACCAAAAATAGTTTAAATGAGGATTTATTTCAATCCACGAGGCCACATAAGCCTCGACGTAGGTTTGGCTTATTTGCAGTTTTACGGAGTGTATTTCAATCCACGAGGCCACATAAGCCTCGACTACGCCAGCCTTGAAAGAATCAAACTTTTCTTTCATTTCAATCCACGAGGCCACATAAGCCTCGACGCGCTTAATCGCTGTAGAATTTAACAATATTGATATTTCAATCCACGAGGCCACATAAGCCTCGACGTACTGGAAGATTTTATTTTTTCACTGCAGAAAGTATTTCAATCCACGAGGCCACATAAGCCTCGACGTAGCCACGCGGTTCCGTTCAGCCTGGTCTTTGGATTTCAATCCACGAGGCCACATAAGCCTC
>NZ_KE992777.1:133560-133783 GCF_000466465.2 Clostridium sp. KLE 1755 | reverse complement strand
TCAATCCACGAGGCCACATAAGCCTCGACCCGGCTTCCCTTACATTGGATGGCACTGCTATAACATTTCAATCCACGAGGCCACATAAGCCTCGACATACGTTGAGCCGGAAGCACCGAAAAGGAATGGTATTTCAATCCACGAGGCCACATAAGCCTCGACGCTCCCCATTGGAAAGTGCCGTCTGCGGCGTATATTTCAATCCACGAGGCCACATAAGCCT